>JADGAW010000033.1 GCA_015231815.1 Nitrospinota bacterium | reverse complement strand
CCCCGCTATTCTGCAATAGCTTTTTTAACCGGTATAATTTTATTTTCCGGTTCGCTGTTTCTCCTTGCCACCACAGGAATGAGACCCTTAGGAATTGTAACTCCAATAGGAGGAGTAATTCAAATTACTGGCTGGATAATGCTGGCAATTTTTGGTTATAAAAAAATTAAACCTGAATAACCTCTCAATACACAAAGGAAAACTTTTCCTTCGTGTTGAAAGAGTTTTTCCCAAGTAATTCTGTAAAGCTCATTGTCTATAAAAATGAAAAAAGCGATTTTAGTCCTAACCCTTTTCATCAATTTTTTTTTATTGAGCACAACAGTGGAAGCTGCTCAAGATGCTCTGGAGGGTGAGGTCAATAAAAAATGCTTCAGTTGTCATGGTCAGGCAATTTACCAGTTTACAAATCCTAAAACAGGCAAGATCCTGAGGCGTACGATGTCTCGAAAACATATAATTAACGAGCCTGTTTATAAAGGTAC
Source organism: Nitrospinota bacterium (assembly GCA_015231815.1). Classification (GTDB taxonomy): domain Bacteria; phylum Nitrospinota_A; class JADGAW01; order JADGAW01; family JADGAW01; genus JADGAW01. Next base: position 14,129 of record JADGAW010000033.1, on the reverse strand, counting down.
CGTACATAAAAACTTCAAATGTACCTATTGTCATCCTGCAGAATATGAAACTTTTCCCCATGATGGTTTATTAAGAATGAAAGAACTCCATGGCTGTATTGATTGTCATGGTTTATATGGGAGAAAACCCCTTCCCCGCTATGATGACATTGAAAGTGAATTTCAAAAAAGCATTCATTATTCACCGCAGAAGGATTTTTCCTGCTGGAGTTGTCATAATCCCCACACCGATGTCATTCATGTCAGTACGGAGAACATAAGCATAAAGGATTTAATTGCAAAGGACAACAGCATCTGCCTGAAATGTCATGGAAATATTGATGAATTCAGGTTAATGAGCGACAGGAAGGAAATTAACATCATGAAGACTCACGATTGGCTTCCCAACGAAAGTCTTCACTTTAAAAAAGTCCGCTGTATTGAATGTCACACTGAGCAGGTCAATAATCCTGTAAAAAGCCACTTCATCCAACCAAGTAAGAAGGCGGTAAAGTTATGCTCTGAGTGTCATTCGAAGAATACGGTACTATCAGATTCTCTCTATAGCTTCAATGTTAAGAAAAGCCGAGAGGGTGAGGGTGGTTTTATGAATTCCCTCATTCTCAATGAAGCTTACGTAATTGGTGCAAACAGGAATGAATGGTTGAGCAGGCTAAGTATTATTATTTTTACCATTGTGGTTTGTGTGATTTTTGCCCATGCTCTTTTAAGAATATTTTTTAGAAAATAAGTTAGCGATGAAACTCTATCTTTATCCTCTCTGGCTAAGATTGTGGCATTGGATAAATGCAATCTTATGTATTGTTTTAATTGCCACTGGAATAAGCCTGCAATATTCTAATCCGGATCAGCCATTACTTGTTCCCTTTGACCTCGCCATAATGGCTCATAACATAGCAAGTGCGATGCTTTGTTTCAACTATCTTGGATTTCTCGTTGGAAATATTATTTCTGGAGAAATAAAGCAATATCATTTTCGTCTTAAAAATTTGTTGGAAAAAATTCTCCAACAGGTCAGATATTACATATGGGGAATGTTTAGGGGAGAAAAGTCTCCCTTTCCACCAAGTAAAAAAAGTAAGTTTAACCCATTACAGCGAATGACCTATGTTAGTGTCATGTTTGTTGTCATGCCCTTAACAATCGTGAGCGGAACAGCTCTTCTATTTCCCGAGCTTATAATTCATAATGTTTTTGAAACGGGTGGAATATATATTGCCGCTCTGTTTCATTCTGCAATAGGATTTTTTATCTCAATTTTTCTCACTGTTCATATATATTTATGCACATTTGGACCTACTATTTTCAGCAGTTTTAAGGGTATGCTCGACGGCTACCATAGGTCTAAAGAATAGTTTGTTTAGTTGTGAAGGTTACTTTGAGCGACTAAACAATTGTTGAAGAATGAAAAATCTTTTCCTGAAGATGAAGAAAATCGTCAAAATGATTTGCAGTGAAGGAAAGCTCTTTTTGAGTAAAGGGGTGAATGAAACTCAATGAACGGGCATGCAAAAGGTGTCGTGATATTGTTGACTGAAAAGGATATTTCCCCTTTAAATATTTTTTATCTCCTGCAATGGGACAGTTGAGAAACTTCGCATGAATTCTTATTTGATGCGTTCTTCCCGTTTTCGGATAAAACTCAATGAGCGAAAAATCATGGTTTTCTGATTCCTGAAGAACCTGATAAGCGGTTATTGCTTCCCTGCTGTTATCGTATCTTACTGCCATTTTTGTTCGGTCGGATAGTGAGCGACCAATGGGTTCATTAACGACACCCTTCTTTTCTTTTAATTTTCCGTACACAATTCCCTGATAAACCTTTCGCATTTTTCGGTCTTTAAAAAGAGCAGAAAGTTTTTCATGTGCTTCATCAGTTTTGGCAATGAGCAATACACCGGAGGTTTCTTTATCTAAGCGGTGAACAATACCAACTCTGGTTTTTTCTTTTGAAGCTGCCAGTTCATCGAAATAGTAAAGAAGCCCACTGACAATTGTTCCCTCATAATTCCCGGGAGCAGGATGTACTACAATTCCTGGTGGTTTATTAATTACAGCAAGATATTCATCTTCGAAAATTATTTCAAGGTTGAGGTTTTCTTTTACCGGAAGGTTGGTTTCTGGTCGATGAAGGTCAATGTCAATTTTGTTTCCTTTATGAAGTTTTTTGTTGGGCTTAACGGTTTCTCCGTCAATGGTTACCTGACCTTCTTTAATAATTTTTCTGATTTTTGAAAGGGTAAGCTCTGGATGGAGTTGATGAAAAAAGTCATCGATTCGAATGGAATCTCTTACCGTATAAAGGTAACATTCTTTTTCTGCTTCTTTTTTCAAAACTTCAAAGTCTTTTTCAGTAAACATTCATCGTAGTTAGTATTTAAAAAAATAAACCCTCTAGTTTTTTTAGGGGAGGGGGAGGTATTATCAAGCAACAGGAAAAAAATAGCTCTAATAAAGCTAGAGATTTCCTTTGTCAGCTTCAATAAAAATAAAATGAGGTTTATAGAATAAAGTATAATGACCCCATTTTTTATACAGTAATTTAATGTAAACAAATGAAATATAAAATTATTTTATTGGTCATTTCTTCAATTATTTGTATTATTTTATCTGAAGATTACCTTAAGCGGTCAGGTTTTAACATTTGGACAAGAACAGATACCGGAATAATTAAAGAATCTCCATCAAACCCTAAGAGTTGGTATGATTATCATAGTACATTGGGCTGGGTATTTAATAAGCAGTATCCGATTCAACATAAATGCAAAGCATGTAATTTTAATGTTGAGTATAGAACAAATGATGATGGTTTTAGAACAAGGAACATAGATTCATCAGGTACTGAGAAGAGCAAATCAAAGAGGATTCTCATCTTAGGTGACTCCAATACTTTTGGGTGGGGGGTTCATGAAAAAGATAGATTTTCCGATCAACTTCAATTACTATTAGGGGAAAACTACGAAACATATAATCTTGCAATTCCAGGTTGGGGATTTGATCAAATGTATTTGGCATATAAAGAATATTTTGATGCAATTAAGCCTGATGTTGTAATCTTCACCTATATTAATGCAGATTTATTTAGAACATTGGAGGGATTTCGCCTAAGTGAGCGACTCTATAAACCAAGTTTTAATTTAGTGAATGGAATATTACAATTAAGAAACCCACCCCAAGAAAACAAAAGTTCAAATTTAGGAGAACGCCTTTTAGAAGAAAGTTACCTGATAAATTATCTTTACCAATTAACTTATCGAAGATACCTTATTCAGAGTATTAATAAAGCAATTGTTAAAGCAATTAAAGATGTCAGTAAAGAACCACGTTTAATCTTCCTTAAAATTCCTGAAAAAAGAGATTTAAAAACAAGAAATTCCATCAAAGATTTAATCAACTCTTTTACAAACTATATGAAAGAGAAATGGGGTTTTGAGTCATCGTTGATGAATAGTCCAAACATTATTTTTCATGATTTTCTCCCTTCAATGTATCAGGAAAAAATAAATAATAACAAACATTTTTTTATAGAGAATGAAGTGCATTTAAATAATGAAGCTCATGCATATATTGCCAAGAAAGTCTTTGAAGTATTAAGAAATAAATAGTGTAAAAAAGGGGCAAGGTCAAATTAACATAGTGTAGCTTTATCTGTAAATCAATACAAATCCCAGCGATCGTTTTTATAATAGCTGAAAATTACGGGCTTAAGTAATCGGTTAATTTCCACTGTTTCCAATCCTTCAAAGGCATTTTTCCAGAAGATGGCCATTGCTTGCAGTGTCTCGTTATTCAGGAAGTTAAGCTCTATTCCTTTGAGGTCAAGGTGAAGAAACACATCTTTCAAAGCCTCTTGAGAAAGATGTTCTTGTTTTGCCGATACAATCCATCCCCATTCACCCATTGTCGGAATGTTTGCATGATACGGAATTGTGGAAAAACCTGCTTCTTTCAGGGTATTTAAAATACAAAAAAATGACTGGCGGGAAAAAACCGGACTAATCGACTGTGTTACCAGCATACCTCCTTCAGTTAGGTGTGCTTTGCAAATTAAATAAAACTCATAGGAATATAAACGGCTTAAATCAATTGATTTGGGATCGGGTAAGTCAATAAAAATAACATCAAATTTATTTCTACTTTGCTCGAGGTAGGTAAAACCATCTTCGTTCATGACGGTAACTCGTTTGTCATTGAGGGAGTTGTTATTGAGGTTGGTAAAAATGGTGTTTTCTTTGGCTAGCGTAGTTACTGCCGGATCAAGATCCACAAGGGTAACCTCTTCTATATTCTTATGCTTGAGAATTTCCCGCACTGCGAGTCCATCTCCGCCCCCAAGAACAAGAACCTTTTTTGCTTTGTTGGCGAGAAGCATTGCTGGGTGAACAAAGGGTTCGTGGTAACGTTCCTCATCAAAACTGCTGAACTGCTGGTTTCCGTTAAGGTAAAGCCAGTAATCCTCCTGCCATTCAGTAACAACAATTCTTTGATAGGGGGTTTGCTCGTAATAAACAATTTTGTCCATATAAAGTTTTTGTTCCTGATGAAACAAAATATCCTCTGATTTAATAAAAACCGTAATGATGATGAGAAAAAGAATACCGCACGCAGCCAAAAGAGATTTTTTGTAGGTTATGAGATTTTTGAAGGCATAGAGCAGAAGGAGAGCGATAAAAAAGTTCAGCAAAGCCAATACAACAGGTGTGTAAACGAGTCCAACATACGGAATTGCCACAAAAATAAACAAAATTCCCCCAAGAAACGCTCCGATATAATCCCGTTTCATTATTTCAGCAATATTTATGCGTAATTCTTCATAACTATTGTTAATTCGTGTTGCAAGGGGGATTTCATAGCCAATAAGAAAACCGATCATAAAGCTGAGGGAGTAAAGAACAAGGTAGCGAAATCCAACATAAGAAATCACAAGGTAGCCGGAAATAACGGAAATGCTGATGAAAAACGAAAGAAGTATTTCCACAAAAATAAACACGTCAATGAGTCGTTCTTTGATGAGGGACGACACACCGCTTCCCACTCCCATAGCAAGGAGCATAAAGGATATGATTAATGTCCACTGCTTAACAGCATCACCGAGAAGATAGGTCGCGATGGTGGAAAGAAGGTACTCAGACATTATTCCGGCAAGTCCGGCAAAAACAATCGAGAGCTTTAAAATACGGGAAGGTGAGATATTCATAAGGGTCTTTCCAAGGACTTTTCGTAAAAAATATAAAATTTTACCGTATTAGGCCGCAGGAACCGATATTTAATCAAGAAATCGGGAACAGACCGTGTGCCACGAGGCGCCATAAGAGATGAGAGTAGGCCTCTCGAAGCCGACTTACAGGAGTAGGCTTCAAACCGCCTTTGTGTTGCTGTGGTAAAGAGCCATGGTGATGAGCGACAAAGGAAAAGGGCAAACTTAATTGCTCAGGTACGATTCAGGGAGATGAACGCAAGTGAACCGTTGATGAAGCGTCGAAACCCCTACGATTCTGTCAAAACCGATGTCTGGTCAGAACGTCGGGACGAATGCGGAGATAACCTGTTTATTGTCCGAGTGGCAGGCGGCGTAGAGGTGGCATGAACTTAAATCGGGCTTTTATGGTGAACGTGGGAACCTGTCGTTTTTCCCTGCCCAAGGTAACGGTTTACGAAGCCTGGCTTCTGGTTAAGGCAAACAAAGGCGGAAGTGGAATCGACAATGAGTCGTTGAAGGATTTTGAAGGAAACCTGAAAGGGAATCTCTACAAAATCTGGAACCGCATGTCATCGGGGAGTTATTTCCCTCCACCCGTCAAGCTTGTCGATATACCAAAAGCCGATGGGGGAATCAGGACACTGGGCATACCAACGGTCTCCGACCGCATTGCCCAGATGGTGGTCAAGATTATTCTTGAACCTTTAGTTGAGCCGATGTTTCATGCGGATTCGTATGGATATCGTCCCAACAAGTCAGCTCTTGACGCAGTGAGTGTCACCCGCACAAGGTGCTGGAGGCATAACTGGGTTGTTGACTTGGACATCAAGGGGTTCTTTGACACCATAGACCATTCGCTGATGATGCGAGCCGTCAGGAAACACACCTCGTGCAGATATATCCAGTTGTATATTGAGCGATGGCTGAAAGCCCCGGCGGCAGGAAGGGACGGACAACGTGTGGAAAGAGGGAGAGGAACCCCTCAGGGTGATGTGGTTGCGTTCACGAATCCGAAGGTAAGGGGATGGTCGTATTATTACGGGAAATTTGGGAAGAGGGCTTTCAACGATGTCATGTGGTACTTCAAGCAACAACTTACAGCTTGGGGAGTGGGAAGATACAAGAAATTCAAGGGTAGATTCAGGAAATGTTTCGCTTGGCTGAATCAAATTGCGGAACGCAACCCTTCCTTGATTTCCTGTTGGGCTGGACAGTAAGAGCCGTATGAGGCAAGAGTCTCACGTACGGTTCTGTGAGCGGCTTTGGGTGAAATCCCTAAGGCCTACTCGACCCGATTCTTCCGATTCTTCTGAGTCCTGTACTGAACTTGATTCAGAATTGCTTCAGTTTCTCCGGGAACAGACGTTGTTCTCAATAAAGATTTATTCTCACGCTCAGAATAGATGCCAGATTAAGTCTGGCATGACGTGTGTCCTTTATCAAGTCGGGTAAAACACCTGTCATTAGCAAAAAAGACTGATTCAGAAAAGAACTGATCTGATAGAACACTTGGATTCCAAACCGAAGTGCAACTTTAGCAACAGTTCATCACAAAGTGGTTAACGAATGTCAAATTAAATTGTCAGATTCCTTTCGGAGCCGCTTCCTCACCAATACTGGGAAGCGGAGTAGAATGGAATCTGACATTCCTTTAGGTGAGCTTCCTTTCAATCAATCAAAAAGTTGCACTTCAATCTGGAATCCAAGACATGACCTATTAACTTGAGTTCCATCTGCAGCGCCAAGATTTAATACTGGTATCTTATAGATAGGACGATAATAATCTTGAAGAGAGTTTTAAGTTACAGAAGCCCGCCTTCTTTCAACTTTATTATTCCATCATCAAATATTTTTTTGGGGAACATGCGAAGTTGCTCACCGGAAAAGGTGTATTGTGGGAGGTATTCCCTAAGCGCCTCGGTAAGCGCTATTGCCTGTTCTTTGTCCCGCTTTTTCTTTTCGTTTGGCCTTAGTTTCTCTTCTGAAAGCCAGAACTTATGGAGAATAAAAGAACGAGGGTCAGGAACAGTCATTATTACCGGGAATCCGTTATGAGCTATTACACATTGCCTTACCTTTGGTGAAGAAACTAACCATTTCTGGGAGCTAATAGCGGAAGGCTCTATATCATCACGCTCTTGAAAAGGTTTTTTTTCCACTTTTTTCCAGGGAGGATTTGGTTCCGCCCGGATTAAATCTACAAGAAAGCCATCTTTGTTGACAACTGAATAACTTTTACTTTTAGTAAAAGACTTGTCCGCTTTTCGCAACAATTCAATCATACTCTTAACCGATAAATCGGAAATGACTTTCATCTTTTTTGAACCGTCCCACAATAAATCAATGTCCTCGGTAGCGGTAAGATCGCTCATAAACTGAATTCCCGCCATTGATTCATAAGCGTAAAGGGCGTATGTCCCAATTACAGTAAACCTTTCTGAAACGGGAGAATTGTTAAGGGCATGTAAAATTGAAGAGGCAATATCCGGGAGTCTCGATATCTGGGCGGCTTTATTGTATTTTGCTTGTCTTGATAAACGTTCAGCAATTTCAGCTTTTCTGAACTTTATATCCTCTTTCCTCTTATCAAAATCTGCTTTTATCTTCTCATTTTCCCGTGTGCGTTTTCCAAGGCTCTTTCCGTTTCCAGCAGTATCTTTGAGTTTATATAAATACTCTTTTTCTTTTACTCTCTTCCAAACCATATAGCCTTGAAACTGTTTTGATTCCTCATTAATTTTGAGACATGTTTCATATAGTTGCCGGGTGTTAATTGCTTGTTTTCCTTGCTCCGAGTCTATTTCTGCGTAATAGTCCATTATTCCAGTAATTATCAATAAAATGTTTAGATTCTATACATTTAATGATAATTCCTGCGATAAAGTCAAATAGTTAATCAATTAAGCTTGAGCTATTAACAGTCGGTTTTTATGCTGAATTTAACGCAATAAGACAAAAATATCCGGAGAATCGGGATTCTCCGGAAGATTACCTGTGCGACCCCATTTACCCTGACTAAAAAGCCCCATAGCCCGCTACGGGTGAAGTGCGTTTAAAGCGGTTATAATCCAAAAAAAGGGTGGGTGTATAATTCAAGAATAGTTCCGCACACAGTAATTTTTCCATCCTTAACAATTGCGTTCCTGGGAAGCGAATGAATTAAAACTGGATTAACCAAACCGTTTTTTTTTAATTCTATTTGTTCCATATTTAAGCAACTTAAAGTTAAATATTTAATGTTATGTTGTTTTTATAAAGAAAGGACAAAGTAAAGTTGTTTAACTTCCTAAGACCCTTATCTAATATACTTCACGAAGAATATTCAACCTTCTTGGCAAAAATTAAGATAAGAAAAAGAGCGTTATAAAGACAGAGATTTATTATAATACCTAAATCCTGCAAGTGATTTTATTCCATTGTAATTCGTTCAGCGGTGAGTGGTTTTTCCTTTATTTTCCGTAAAGATTTTTCCCCCTCACCTCTTAAGTGGACTTATCATCGGTTAAAAGCCCTTTGTCGTGCTACCCTTCTTAGCTTATACACGGTAATATCCGGTATTTTTTCATTGCGGATACACTTATCCCGTGCTTTTTATTTTTCGTTGTCTTAATGGTTTTATAGTGTCACATTCCGAGACATTTTCTCCCACTCAAACCACTCTTTCCGGTAAAGAAACCGCTCCGGCAGGGTCAGGACAAGCCGTCCGCTTCCCGTAAGGAGTTTTCCCGCCATTCTCACAAGCCAGAAACGCATGCTTTTCACTTCCCATGTTTTTATTGTGGAACTCGTAAGGAGAGCCATCCATTTCATGACATTGTATGCGAGTATGGCGCATTGAAAGAGAGCCGAATTTGCCCAGAAATCGGAAGTTCTGATAGAACATCCCTTAAGCTGCCCCTTGAACTCTTCGATCCAGGTTTCGCAGGTGGCACGCTTTCCATAAGTGCGATGAATCTTGAGGGGGGAGCCGCCTTCTGTCGTTACGTAACAAAAATATTCGTAAACAGGGACATCAATGAGACCTCGATCAACCCTCTTCACTTTGCGGAGGGCGACAAACCGGCGTTCCTTTTTCCAACTTCCGCATTTATGCTGGAACTCAGTGGATTCCCATCCTTTCATATCCTCAGCGGGAAGCCACGTTTTGGAGGAGAGCAAACCCTCAAGGTTTCTCAGTTTCACCTTGATCAAATATCCGGCGTTGGCAGAATCAAGATAGTTCATCAGTTCTTCAACAAAAAAAGCACTGTCACCCCGAAGAACAACTCGGACCCTCTTGTTGACACGAGCCATGCACTCCCGCATGAAAGCCGTCACACCATTTGCGCTGTATGCGCTACCGCATCTCAGCCAGGAATGCAAGACTTCTTTTGTCTCCGAGACAAAAGCCAGAAGCGGGTGATAGGACTTTTGCCCATGCTTGCTTGGGTTATAGCCTTTGTCAGCCCCTTCAGGATTGCCGCACACCCCGACAACGGTGGAGTCAACGTCAACCCACATAACGGAACATGCGCTCTTAAGTTTTATCCCGGAACGCATTGCGCTTTTCCAGACCCTCCCCCGAAAATGCGACACGACAGACTCCAAGCCATGGACTGTTTCCGCCTTCGCCAAACGAAAAATACGGCCAAGTGTTGTGGAGTCTCCGCAAGGAACGCTATGGGTTACTTTATGCAAGGTCTCATCAGAGCCGATAACTTCGACCTTCTCAAGAGTATTTGCCCCCGCAATAAAGCCTGCGACAACGCTCACAACACTGTCGGAAAACGTATACAAAGCATTGACTCCACGCTTAACCTTGGTATATGATTCTATGCGATCCTTGAAGTCAAGTCGATCCAGAAAACGAAAAGTAGGCAATAGACCCGCATTGATCGTTAATCCCTTTCCGGTTGCCACAACCTTAACATTTGGTTGCTTTTTAGACATATTTTTGATAATTTTATTCATGAAATCGTGAACCTCCAATTAAGGTGAATAAGCTTTCTAACTAACTGAATATTCTACACTTAATTGGACTATCCTGCAATCGGTTTTACACCGATTGCAGGATTTAGGTAATAGGTTACCAACGCCAAATTAAAATTTGAGGAATGATGACTTTAAACGGCAAGAATATTAAATAACTATAATAAGGAAAATATGACTGAAGAAAAACAAAAACTATCACTATTTAAAATTTTATTTGGAGGCAAGCGGGAAAACGCCCTTATTATCACTTTTGGAATTGCCTTATTTATTTTTGCCGCCTGCATTATTCTTGGAAGCTATAAAGTGTTTGAAATTACCGCCTTTGTTAAAGGACTAATGTTAGCAAGCGGATTAATTATGATTGCGGTTCTGGTAATTATCCCCTTCCTCCTCTTCCAGCACATGGAGAAAAAATGAAAACTTTAACAGCTCATTTTGACGGGAAAAAGATAGTTCTGGACGAACCTTTTAGTATGAAGCCAGATACAAAGCTCATTGTTACCGTTATGGATCAAGCCTTCGATAATGAAAGAGAGGCTTGGTTGCATGAGTCGCAAAAAAGGTTTGACAGCGCTTACGGGGAAAATGAGCCAGAATACTCTGTCGAATTAATAAAAGAAATAAACCCAGATTATGACGGAAAGTGATGTAGTCCTTGCAACAATTGTTAACGCTGATGGAACGTCAAAAAAAAGGCCAGCAATAGTTTTGAGGGAAATCCCGCCGTTTAAAGACTTGCTCCTTTGCGGTGCGACAACACAACTGCATAATTTTGAAGAGACTCTCGATGAATTTATTTCTCCGATTGACTCAGATTTTCGCACAAGCGGATTGATAAAAAAGTCAGTTATAAGGCTTGGCTTTCTCGCTGTTTTCCCGAAAAACAGGGTCATGGGGAAAATAGGCTCTATCAATAAAGAAAGGCATGTCAGGTTGCTTAGAAGGCTTTCCAATTATTTAATTCAAAATTGTAAAACCAATTAAGTGAAGTTATGAAGAAATCCAGAACATAAACGAAAAAAGGGGCTATTATAAACGCTATTAACGGCTACCTGAAATTCAAAAAAGTTCAGGAACTTAAAGGCCTCATAGGCAACTACAACAATGTAAATATTCTGTGAAAGCCGTGTCTCAATGGCAAATACGTCATTATTCTGAACTTGATTCAGAATCTCACGGGGGATGACGCCAGTTCACTCAGAACCTAACACTGCCCGATGAGATGCCGGATCAAGTCCGGCATGACGTGGTTTTCTTTAATGTCGGGTCTACTCATTTCAATAAAATCATTAACGGGGTTTACTGGATACTTACATGATTATTTTAACCAAAAAGCTCAACATCAAAATAATTGATTACCTTCCCCGTTAGCAAGTTACTTCTTTTTTTCTTTTAACTCTTTTATTTTCTTTTTTCCTATTTCGCCAAAGTTTTCAAGAAATTTTTCACTAAGTTTTTGATCCCAAGAATAAAGGTTTCCTATCAGTTCGATAAGCTCATCATCATTCCATGGGTAACGTAAATAATACGCCACTTTTAACGCTGCAAACTTTTCTGTATTTAAACGATGATTATCTTTTAAACTATTCTTATTTACCAAAAATTCAGTTATTTCTTTTTTGTTTCCATTAACAATGATTGTTTTTCTCTTATCTAATCGGGTTTCTTTAATTGCCCAAGCGGAGACATGACTAAGGTTTTCATTAACGCTTTCGAACCATATGTTAAAAAGTTTTGATAAGAGCTTTATTTCATCATATTCTTTCCAAATGCTCAGAAACCAGCAAAATGCCCAACACACGCTAAGATGAACACGTTTACCTTTTGAATCCAATAATCTTACTAACTCATTGTTAATTTCTTTAAGAGCTTCTTCTCTAAAAAGGTCAACTTTCCCATTTCTATGAAAAAAAGATAGCGCCATCATTACTAAGGCCCCTTTTATATTCTCAATATCATCATTAGTTGTCAATAGCCCCAATATTTTTCTTTTAGCCAAATGAGAATCAACCCTATTGAATTCATCGAGACCTTTTTGGTATAAAGAGGTTTGCGCTAAACAATCAGCGAAATTAATGGCATCCTTATCAAAGTTCATATAAGAGTTTTCCAATACTTGCTGAAAAGTATTTCCATATTTACTTTTACACAACTCCATGATGTAAAAGTAATTAACCCCTTTCACTATCCAGCACCTTTTCCTGCCAATAAATTCTAAACCTTCTTCAAGCAGTTCTGGGCTTGCCTGCACCTCATCAATAAATAATTGCGCCATTAACTTAACGTGGTTCCATCTCTCACAATCTGGTATGTATTTATCTTTAAAAGGGAGTTCTTTAGCTAACTCAATTAACTTTTTTAATAATGGCTGAACATCCCTTCCGGCAAGGACAGCGGCGAGGGGTATAACTTCTTTCCATCGTTCATCTTCAAGGTATGGCTCCAATAGGGACAGGAGAGTATCTTTTTCTTGCCTGTCCGGGTAATGCCCTTCCACAATAGCAATTGCCGTTAAATATTCCTGAAACGTCAGGTGACGAAACTCATAGGTTGAATAGAGGTTGCCGTCTTCAATTTCATGACCGCTTAATATCAAAAGGCTGCTCCTCTGTTCAATTCTTTCGATAAAGTCATTTACGCTTAATTTTGCGTATCCCAGAGTTTCAGGCATTTCTTTCCTTGACTGCTCAAGAATTTTCTTCAACCTCTTTACGGTAATCCTTTGGGAACCTTCCTTCATCATTGTATAAGCGACAAAGGCGAGTTGGGGAATTGCCTCATCCTGTTCCAAGGGCTCATGACCTTCCACATTCCATGTCATCAACAGCACTTCAATGGCTTTCCCGTATAGAACGCTTCTTCTTCTGGGAAGCTCCCCCACCCACCTTTTTACCAAAAGCAGTGTGGTTAACAGCAAAGGGTTGGAGGCGAGCCTTTTTACCCTGTCAGTATCGCAAATAGATTTTGACAATGCCTGAGCGTCCTTAACAACCTGTGTTCTATCCCCAACAACCACCTTGTGCCAGGCTACGGTAAGGGTTTCAATATCCTCATTATTAAAGTCATCAATCCGGTAATTAGCGCAAAGAGAGCTTAAAGAACCGGCTACTATCCTAAAGCCCGCTTCTCTGGAAGTTATTACCGCAGTTACCGTTGGATATATGGCAAGAAAGGTTCGCAGGCTGTTGACAAATGAAACCCTTTTTCTTTCTTCCGAGATTTCATCTAGCCCGTCGATTAAAAGCAATACCTGTTTGCTTTGAAGGGAACTGCTCACCAGTTCGGAGAAACTATCCTCCAAACCTTTCATTTCTGCCCAAAGGGGAATTTCACTAATAATTTGACTTATTGATTCTTCTGCCAATCCCCCAAGTTTTCTGCAACGTATAAAAAGGGGCAGCCATTTTGCGTCCGGTAGGTCATCTTTTACTCTTTTCTTTCTTTCTGGAATAGCGTAAGCTACCGCAAGCCGTTTGAGAAACGTGGTTTTTCCTCCTCCCGGGATCGATAGGATGGAAAGATAACGGTTTCTTTCTAGCGCTTCCCTCAGTGATTTCCTTTCATTTTTATCTTCGCCTTTGGTAACCGCTTTATCCTTGTCCTTATCAGTCTCCTCGCCATGAAGCTGAATGTTTTCGCTATTCTCAGAAGACTTTTTTAAAAAAAGCGGCACATAAAGGTTTTCAAGTTCAAGCTCCTTTGCACCGACCTTCTGGTCTGCTGGCAAACCCTCCAACTGAATCTCGCCGCACTCATAGGCAAGATATTTAAAGTATTGCTTTTTCGCTTTCTGAATTTCTTTTTTCTTAATTTTTGTTTCACTCTCCGGTTCAAGATATTTCAATTTACTCAGTATGCCCCCAACTCTTTTATCCGAAGCGATAACCTGTTTAGCCACTGTCTTTTCCAGAGCTTCACCATCTGCGTGAATTAAAGAAAAATGCGAACGTTTTTTATT
>JADGAW010000339.1 GCA_015231815.1 Nitrospinota bacterium | reverse complement strand
TTTAGAAGGTAACGTTAAGTATTCTACAATAATTACCGCTACACTTCTTACTCTTTACTTTTTTACCCTCGATATTTTAGAGATTTTTTTGATTTTATTGTTGACAAATAATAAAAGAGATTTATTTATTAGCTCATTTTTTAACTAAGTTATTAACTTTTATAAGGATTATATTTCATGGCAAAAAAGAAAGAAGCTTCCGCCACTCCGGAAAAACGAGAGTTTCAAACGGAGATTAAACAACTCCTTCACCTTTTCATTCATTCCCTTTACACAAAAAAAGAAATATATGTTCGTGAACTTGTTTCCAATGCCGCAGATGCGTTGGATAAAATTCGGTTTATTGAACTTACCTCAAAGGATGAAATTCTTGATAAGGACTCAGAGTTGGGTATTGAAATTAGTCTTGACGAAAAGAACAGCACCTTTACCATCCGTGACAACGGAATTGGTATGACCCATGACGAGCTCATACAAAACCTCGGAACAATTGCAAAGTCAGGCTCACTTGAGTTCATCAAAAAACTTCAGGAAGAAAAAGGAAAAGCAGATGTAAACCTTATTGGTCAATTTGGCGTGGGCTTTTACTCCTCCTTTATGGTGGCAAAAAAAGTTACTGTTAGAACGAAATCATATAAGGTCGGAGAAGATGCTTATGAATGGGTTTCTGAAGGAGAGGGCGATTACGTCTTAAATCCTATTGAGAAAAAAGAACGGGGAACAGAAATAATTCTTGAACTGAAAAATGAAGATAAAGAATATGCTACAAAAACAAGAATTGAGCATATTATTAAAACCTACAGTAACTTCGTACCCTTTGACATCAAAATTGATAAGGAAATTATTAATCATCAGACAGCTCTTTGGTCTAAGAACAAAAGTGAACTAAAAGAAGAGGACTACCATAATTTCTACAAATATCTTACCAACGATCATAATAAGCCTTTAGTCTATGAGCATATTTCCGTTGAAGGCAATATGCAGTTTAAATCTATTCTTTACATTCCAGAAAAGAATTATGAATTAAATGGAATGCAAAAAGTTGAACATGGATTAGCACTCTACAGCAATAACGTCCTGATTATTCCTGACTGTAAAAAACTTCTTCCGCAATATTTTCGTTTTATACGTGGTGTTGTTGATTCAGAGGATATTTCATTAAACGTTTCACGGGAAATGCTTCAGGACTCTGATGTTATGCATAAAATTCAGTCGAACTTGACCAAAAAGGTTATTTCCACCTTGACCAAAATGGCTGAAAAAGATTCAGAAAAGTACAGCGGCTTTTGGAAGGAGTACGGAAGAATTATTAAAGAAGGTGTGAACATTGACTTTGAAAATAGAGAAAAGTTAACCGGACTTTTAATGTTTAACTCCTCATCATGCCCTGATTCAGAAAAATTAATATCTCTTAAGGATTACGTAAACACCTTTGTGGAAGGTCAAAAAGATATCTTTTACATCAGCGGAACCGATAGGGAAACCTTAGAGCGTTCACCGCATCTTGAAATTTTCAAGAAGAAAAATATTGAGGTCTTGTATTTAACCGACCCAATGGATGATATTGTTCTTTCCAGTTTAATGAAATTCGATGGCAAGGATATTAAGTCGGTTGATCAGGCAAATCTTGAGTCAATTAAAGATATCAGCAAGGACAAAGACGAGCCAGAAGTTATCGATGATGCCAGCGAAAAGGAATTTAATGAGTTTCTTTCCTTCTGTAAAAGCTCTCTTGGAGAGAAGATAAAGGATGTGAAAAAATCTGACCGTTTAACCGATTCTCCCTGTATTTTAGTGAACCCCGATGGCTCTATCTCAAGTCATATGCAGAAGGTTATGCAGATGATGGACAAGAATTTCAAGGTGTCCCCAAAAATTCTTGAGTTAAACGCTAAACACCCTTTAATTATTAATCTCTCCAAGGTTTATCAGAAATCGCCACGGGAAGATTTTCTTAAAGATTCTGTTTTCCAACTTTATGAAGGTTCATTGCTTCAAGAGGGTGTTATTCTTGATCCAAAGGAAACAGTACCGAGGATATTCAACATGGTTGAAAAAGCGTCTGGTTTATTTCTTAACACTTCCAAGTAGCATCTCCCCTGTAGCTACGCATTTAGGTGCGTAGCTACAGCTTTTATAACAAACTATTTTCCTGCCTGTTGGAGCAATTCCCCTTTCTTTGTATTGATTTCTGAATTACGTAAATCCCCCATCATCTTTTGCATATCTGCCAAAAGAAAGTATGTTTCACTTCGTGCTTCAATATTAAGGGCTGACTTTATATAGCTAAAGGCAGTTTTAAAATCTCCGGTTTTATAGTAAAACTGTGCCAACGCTTGGTGTGTTTCCCAAACATTGGGGGCATATTTATGTGCTTTTATAAAATATTCTTTGCTCTTTTTAATATCGCCTCTTTCATAATAGATAATTCCCAGATTGTTTGCAGATCTAAAGCGGTTATCGTCAAAATAAGGATTAACAGGTAAGGTTAATGTTTTTAAATAAAATGTTTCTGCTTTTTCCATTTTCCCCTTCATATAGTATGCTTCTGCTAGTTTTGAAACAGGTCTGAACTTCTGTGGAGCTTTTGATACAGCATCCTCCCAGAGCAAAATGGAGCTCCCGAATATATGATTTCTGTACAGAGTAATTGTTGA
>JADGAW010000338.1 GCA_015231815.1 Nitrospinota bacterium | reverse complement strand
GGTGATTACTTTCGCATAATTTTTTCCTCATTTTCTATTTCAATTCTTTTTTTTACATCACCATATTTGGCAATTACTACATTTATTACGGGTGCTGTTCTTACCTTAATCGTCCTGATATTTTTACCAATACCATTTCATAAAAAGTTTTTAAAGCTCTTAATAATGGTTTCCGCATTTTTTCTGGGAATAACCCTTTTTGTATTAATGATGCCAAAAAACGGACTCATTGCCGGATATATAAGCCATTTCAATATAATTTATTTTGAACATTGGTTGTGGTATCCTGGTTCAAAGCTTACGTCTCAGGCGACGTTTACTCTTTTTTTCCTCATTTTTTTCAGTCACCTTTCCCTTTATTACTTCAATCAAGATACAAGTAAAAGAAAAATTGAAACCTTCCTGCCTGTTATTGCTCTTATTCTTTTATCGTTTCTCAACTTCTACTTTCTTTTATATCAGTCTCAGGATTATTATTACCTTCAATTTTTCCCCCTTTTATTGGTTCTCTTTGTTCTGCTTTTTGAACGATATCTGGTGCATATTATTCCCTACGCTTTCTGGGACATTATTGAAAAACTAAAGGTAAAGGCCCATATTAAGGGATTTAAAAGCTTAAAGATTATGGGAATTAAGGACTTTAGTATTGCTCTGACCCTTTTTCTTACCCCTTTTATTCTCTACTTTTTTGTTATGGGCACGTACCCGGTTTACCGTACCGGAGTTACGAAATATTTCATCACCGCAATGAATTCCTTTCAAAATGAAGAGGGAGAAACCGTAACATCAGATAAAGCATTCGATGAAAAGAACGGAATATGGGTAGATAGAAAGCAATTAATTCACTACCGTGAACTGGAAGACTATTTAAAGCTTAACGTAAAGCTTTTTGAAGAAGTTTACTTCATTCCACGACCCTACTATGGATATATGTCTGGTTTCTTTTTTCCATCACCCTTTTACACACCAGAAAATGTATTTACCGAAAAATACCGACAACAACTAATAAAAAAATTAGAGCATTCAAAGCCAGCATATATCGTTGTTGATGAAAAGGATGACTACCTCCATCTGGGAGCAGATTTTTTTGTTGGAGAGTTTGAAAAATTTGTTGAAAAAAATTATCGTTATGAAACCCAGTTTGACCGATATATTGTTTTAAAGCTGAGAAAAAAACCGGCGAATAAAGATGCGTATATAAGTTTAAATAAGGAAAACGCTACCTTTAAAACAACGTCATTGATTTTACAGTCAACAACAAGTTTTCCTGAAAGCAAGGTAAAAGCAGTTGATATTACCTATACTTTTTATGGCCCTAAAACATTTCCTGACTTTTTTGTCAGACCATTTATTAAGCTTCGTTATTTTAAAAAGAGAAAAGAGGTCGCTGTGAAAATATTTCTTGTACCCTATTCAGAGACTCCTAATACCGTTAGAGTAAAACTAAGAAATAACGATATTTTGGCTGATCGGGTTACGGTAAAAATTGCGGGTTCTTCCCATTCGATTTTTAAACCAATAAAAGCAGATTTATTGGGCATGGAAGTTTTTACGACCAAGAAAAAGCATCAAACCATTGCTGGCATTACCGTTCCTTTACATTAGCCTAAAGGTAAAATTAAACCTATGAAAAATAAAGCATTCATAAATAAATATCGTTTTCCTGAGCCTCTTTATATAACTCAGCCAACACTTCCCGATATTGAGGAGTATAAGAAGTCATTAGAGACTATTTGGGGCTCAAAATGGCTTACCAATAATGGCTCTTTTCATCAGTCATTTGAAAAAAAATTATGTGACTATTTAGAGGTAACCTCTTTAAACCTTTTGTGCAACGGAACAACTGCCCTTTTATTGTCCTTAAAATCACTTGATTTACCAGAAGGGGAAATTATCACGACCCCTTTTACCTTTCCTGCAACACCCCACGCAATAACATGGAACAATCTAACTCCTGTTTTTTGCGATATTAAGCCTGGAACATTTGCTCTTGACCCTTCAAAGATTGAAGAATTAATTACCCCCAAAACAAAAGGAATATTACCTGTTCACCTATTTGGCTACCCTTGTGATGTTGAGGAAATTGAAAAAATTGCTCAAAAACATAAGATAAAGGTCATCTATGATGCGGCTCATGCCTTTGGGGTAAGGTACAAAAATAAACCGCTGGTAAGCTGGGGAGATGGTTCTGTTTTAAGCTTTCATGCAACAAAAAGCTTTCAAACCATTGAAGGAGGAGCAATTATTCCTAACTCTCCTGAGTTGAAAAAAAAGATTGACCTTTTAAAGAACTTTGGAATCGTTGATGAAACAACCGTTGAAATGGTGGGAATAAACGGGAAGATGAACGAGTTTCAAGCAGCATTTGGTCTTTTACAACTCAAAACCCATCGAGATGAAATCAATGCGAGAAAAACATTAACAAATCTCTACCGAAAAAATTTAAAGGGTATTTCTGGCATCGTTTTTCCAGAAGATATGGAGGAGGTTGACCATAATTACTCAAGTTTTCCCATAATCGTACATGCTTCTGAATATGGAATGAGCAGAAACAATCTTTACGAAACCCTCAAAGAATTCAATGTTTTTACCCGAAAATATTTCTCCCCCTTATGTAGTACCTACCCTCATTATTCTCACTTAGTGAAAAACACAAAATTT
>JADGAW010000337.1 GCA_015231815.1 Nitrospinota bacterium | reverse complement strand
GTAATTTGCATTTCCCCATCCCACTTAATGGCGTAGCTTTCAATATCATCAGGTTGATGTATAAAAAACTGCTCTATTTCCTTACCCAAAAATTTAATTTCTCCCAAAGTTTTCCAAATGGTGTAAAGTCCGTAAAGAGGAGAATCTTCTACTCCCGCAGAATCTGCAACAATATAGTCAACAGCTCTCAGATTTTTATGAAAAACAGCAGTTTCCTCAACTTCCTTTTTTATTTCAACAAGTTCGTTTAATTCAATGAGTCTTCCAGAGTCAGTACGAATTTTAGTATTTAAAATCTTGGATAATTGATCTCGATCTTTCAAGGGAAATAACAGCTTGATTGGCAAATAATATTTTTCTGCTGGGTTATGTAATGCAGTTATTTCAGTGCCTGAAATAGCTATTTGAACAGTATCTACGACCTCCTTGGTTGAAACGCCCTTAATTGCAGCTTTTTCTTTATCAACTACCACCATAAGTTTCTCTCTTTTTTCCTCAAGCATATCGTCGGTTTCGATAACTCCTTCTGTTTCTTCAAAGGTTTTTCTTACCAACTTTGTTAACAAAGCTCGATTTTCTCTGTTAGGACCGTAAACTTCAGCAACGAGAGGAGATAGTACAGGAGGGCCAGGAGGTACTTCAACAACTTTTACATTAGCATTTAAGCTTTTCCCTAAAGGCAAAAGTTTCTTACGAAGAAGCTGTGCAAATGAGTGGCTTTGCTCATCACGTAGAGACTTATCCATAAGATTGATCTGAATTTCAGCAATGTTATATGACTTTTTAATATAGTAATGTCGTACAAGTCCATTAAAGTTCATAGGAGATGCAACACCAACATAGGTTTGAAAATCAGTAACTTCATTAAAAGATTTAATTACATCACCAAGCCTTGATGTTACATAGGCTGTATTTTCAAGAGAGGTTCCTTCCGGCATATCTACAACAACAAGTACTTCACTTTTATTATCAAAGGGAAGCATTTTTAATACAACTCCCTTGAAATAGGTAAGTGATATTGAAGCAACAAAAAGGAAAATAATTGCCGCAAAAAAAATCAACCTTTTCCTTCCATCATGCAGTAGAGGTAAAAGAAAATTTCGATAAAAAGTTTCGATTTTGTGCTCAAATCCTCCATTTTCATCGTGTACGTTACTACTTTGTTTTTGCAGCATTTTATACGTCATCCAGGGAGTAATTACAAATGCTACAAGTAAGGAAAAAAACATAGCTGCTGAGGCATTAATGGGAATAGGTCCCATGTATGGCCCCATAAGTCCTGTCACAAATGCCATGGGAAGCAGTGAAGCAATAACCGTAAATGTTGCGAGAATGGTGGGATTTCCTACTTCATCAACAGCATTTACCGCAGATTCCCTTAAAGAAATTGAAGAATTATTATTAGCATCAATATCAATTTTTTTTCGTCTGAACATATTTTCTACCACAACAATTGCATCATCAACAAGAATTCCGATAGAAAAAATAAGAGCAAAAAGAGATACACGGTTTATAGTAAACCCAATAAAATAAGAACTAAAAAGAGTTAAAAGAATAGTTATAGGTATTACTAATGAAACAACTGCAGCAGCTCTTCCTCCCAAAGTAATGGAAATAAAAAAAACGACAGCAACCGTTGCAATTAAAAGGTGCTCTAAAAGTTCGTTTGCTTTATTATTGGCCGTTTCACCGTAATTTCGTGTAACTGTGACTTGAATATCATGAGGAATAAGGTTTCCTTTAAGTGTTTCGACTTTACTAATAACTTCATTGGCAATATCAACAGCATTTGTTCCCTCCTTTTTTGCAATTGATATAGTAACTGCGGGATAGGGGTCACTTCCGGAAATACCCTTTAAATGCCCTGCCAGTCCGGGAGTAAACCAAACATACGTTTCAGGTTCTTCACCGCTGTCATGAACCTTCGCAACATCCTTAAGATAAACAGGTTTTTCCTTATTTATTCCTACAACCAAATTTCGTACATCATCTGTATTTTTAAGAAAGTCACCTGTTTCTACAGTAACGACACTGTTTTGAGATAAAATTTTTCCTGATGGAAGTGAAAAGTTTGCGAGAGAAAGTTTCTTTTGAATTTCAAGAGGAGTAACATTATGCCCATCCATTTTTACAGGATTTAAATATACATTAATTACCCGCTTACTGCCACCAGTAGTAACAATTTTTGAGGTACCATTGACTTTTTTTAACTCTTCCTCAAGGTTATGAGCAGTTCTTAGCAGTTCAAATCCAGTAAGGCTTTTGCTCCAAAGTGTTAAATTAACGATAGATACATCATTAATTCCGGTTGGTTTAACAATTGGTTGTAACACCCCTACTTCTTTGGGAATCCAGTCACGGTTGGATTCAAGCTTATCATAAATCTTTAGAACAGAAGCATCTTCGTTTTCGCCAACGTAAAAGCGAACAGTAATAAGTGCCATGCCGGGCTTTGACATCGAATAGGTATATTCAACTCCCTTAATTTCTGATAAAACCCGTTCAGCTGGTCGAGCAACAAGAGATTCAACCTCCTTCGTTGAAGCACCGGGAAAAGGAATAAAAATATCCACCATGGGAACAGAGATTTGTGGTTCCTCTTCACGCGGTGTAATTAATATTGCTGCACTACCAAGAAGCATAGCAGCAATAGCCACTAACGGTGAGAGCTTCGCTGTAAGGA
>JADGAW010000336.1 GCA_015231815.1 Nitrospinota bacterium | reverse complement strand
TTCTCCTTACTATGTCACTTTTTATTTTTTCCTGCAGTGAAGAAAAAACAAAAGAAGAAAAAAATATACAAGAGGAAAAAATAATAAATAAAGTTGATCAACAAAACAAGGATTTTGAAGATATCCTTCTTTTAGTTTCAACATACACCCGTGCCTTGGAAAGAAACGATTTTACTAAGGCGTACTCATTAAAAAACCCTCAGTTCAAAAAAGAAGTTTCTTTGGAAGCATACATGGAAACACAGGGAAGAGCTCAAATGTTACCTGATTTTGTTAAGCGGGGAGGTTCAACAACAATAAGCGGTATTAAATACGACACCCCTCAATACAATTTAAAGCCTTATAAGTTTGATGTATTTCCTGGCCCCTACCCTTTTCTCCCTATTAGCTATAAGGTCAAAGAACTTTTTCTTGACGAAAGCGACCCTCAGAAAGCTAAAGCAGTAATTTCCTACAGAATTTTATTAATGGCTTATGGAGTTAATAAGGAAATGGATTTTGACGGAAAAAATGCCTTTATAAAAGTTGACGATACATGGTACATTAAAGACCATGTATATGCTATTCCTCATGAGCATATTTCGGGAAATACAATAAAGTTTGGTCCATTTCGTTCAAAATCTCCTGACGTAATTTATAACGAAATTACAGCAAGAGCAAAGGAACATTATGAGAATAAACGGTATGGTCTTGCAGCAAAGGAATACTCAAAAGCCGCCATTATTGATATCGACAAAACAAAGACCCTTATTCCAAAGGAATTAAAAGGGGTAATCTTCCCTGAAACCAATGTTCTTCCATTGCCAAAAACAAAGGCAGAGAAGGCAAAAGAATTAGATGACTTAATGCCCGTTGTGAATTATTTAAAATCATTGCAACCCAAAAAGCACACTGTTGAAGGTGAAAAAAAGCTGGATCCAAGAATGTTTCAAAAGAAAATAGATTTCTTAAATAAAAAACTTGAGGGAAATAAATAAAATACAACAAGAGAGTCAAGAAAAAATCCCTCAAATTAAGTAAGACAAAGGAAGTTGTTTTTGTAACAGAAATGAGAACGTTTGAAGAAACTAATAAAATGATTTAAGTGCTTTTGGAATTGCGTTTACAATATCCATTGCTGAATAGCCAAACTCTCCTATGGAATCACGGCAAATATCTCCAGATAACCCATGCAGGAAGCACCCAATATATGCTGCCCTTTCTGCACTATAACTCTGGGAAAGCAGTGAACCAATTATTCCTGAGAGAACATCCCCACTTCCGGCAGTTGCCATTCCCGGGTTGCCGGTTGAATTAATATATTTTTCTTTCTCCCCTGCAATATAACTTCCTGGTCCTTTAAGAAGAGTTACAACCTTATGCTCCTGAGCAAAAGAAGAAACAATGTCAAACTTATTTCGATTTATCTCCTCCTTTGAAATACCGGTAAGCCTGCGAAACTCTCCAACATGAGGAGTTAAAACTGTATTCCAGTTTCGGTCTTTTAAAACAGAACTCTTTATTGAAAGAGCGTTAATTCCATCTGCATCAACCAAAACCGGAAGATGAGTAAACCTTTTCAAGACCTCAATAACCAACTGTACCGTTTCTTCTTCTATGCCAAGTCCTGGCCCAATAACTATTGCTGAAACATTTTTTGCACCTTTTTCAATTACACCGATATCATCAAGAGATAAACGCCCTTTTCCATTACCTTTGAGGGGCGTGGTGATAGCCTCGGGAACAGATATTTTTGCTGCACTATTGAGGGATGCAGGAATTGCAAGATTACAACACCCAACACCTGATTTAATTGCTGCCTGTGCTGCCAAGAATGCTGCTCCACCCATTTCATCGGAGCCGGCAATAATTAATAATGTTCCAAAACACCCTTTATGAGCGTTTATATTTCTTTTTTGATAATTAACATTACTTTGATCAACGAATAAAGCATCATGGGATTTTTCAATCAAGGTTGCTGGTATTGAAATATCAACTAAATGCACCTTACCGCACTGTTCCGCAGCGGGATAAAGACAATGTACAGGTTTATAACAAGCAAAGGTAACTGTCTGTTCCGCAAAAACTGCATTCTCATTACAGCAACTGAGGTTAGCGTTCATACCTGATGGAATATCAACAGAAAAAACCGGAACCTTACTTGCGTTCATGTACTGAATGATATCAAGATAATGACCAGTAACTTCCCCTTTAAACCCGGTTCCCAATATGGCATCAACAATTACCTCATTATGATGAAATGCATGATGAACTTTTTTTACCTGTTCTTTATTGGTAACCTCAATGATTTTTCCTTCAAGTTTTTGAAATGCCCTAAGGTTTATGCAGGCATCTCCTGAAACATCTTCTTCCTTACAAAGCAGCAGAACTTTAACCTTAATTCCTTTATTCTTTAAATGACGGGCAATAACAAAACCATCTCCTCCATTATTTCCCTTGCCGCAAACAATAAGAGCAGACTCTAAAGAAGGTATTTCATCAAGAATGATATCGACCATTCCCCTTCCGGCATTTTCCATTAAAACAATGCCAGATACTCCATATTTCTGGATCGTAGTGGAATCAAGTTCCTGCATTCTTTGTGAAGTTGCAATATACATAGAATTCAATTTAAAATTATGTTCTTTTTTTACTTGCTTTATTTTACCGAAAGAAAATATGAATCAAAACCTGCTTAATAGCAAAT
>JADGAW010000335.1 GCA_015231815.1 Nitrospinota bacterium | reverse complement strand
CTTCCAGGAGACTCCAGTCAAACCAGGATATTTCGTTATCCTGACAATAGGCGTTGTTATTTCCTTTCTGGGTACGCCCAAACTCATCTCCTCCAAGCATCATAGGAATTCCCTGAGAGAGAAAAAGGGTTGCCAAAAAGTTTTTGGTCATCTTCATTCGTAGATTAAGAATCTCTTTATTTTTCGTTTCTCCTTCAACGCCACAATTAAAACTACAGTTGTCATTACTTCCATCATGACAGTTTTCCCCATTTTCCAGATTATGTTTTCTTTCGTAGCTGACATGGTCCCGGAGAGTAAACCCATCATGGCAGGTTACAAAATTAATGCTGTGTAAAGGGGATCTTCCATCATCTCCATAGAGGTCTGAACTGCCGGTAATTCTTGTTGCCAAAGTGCCAACCATTCCATGCTCACCTTTCCAGAACTTTTTTACATCGTCTCTATATCTACCGTTCCATTCGGCCCACCTGGTTCCCGGGAAAGCTCCAACCTGATAGGCTCCTCCAGCATCCCATGCTTCTGCAATTATTTTTGCCGATCTCAGGATAGGGTCTTCGGCAATTCGCTCAATAAGGGGCGGGTTTTTCATAATATTCCCCTCCTGATCTCTTCCCAGAATCGATGCAAGATCAAACCTGAATGCATCAACATGCATTTCTATAACCCAATATCTCAGGCAATCAAGAATAAAGTCTCTGACAACCGGATGGTTGCAGTTAAAGGTATTTCCACATCCTGAATAGTTTTTATAATAGCGTTTGTCTTTTTCAAGCATGTAATAAACCGTGTTGTCAATTCCCCGAAAGGAGAGGGTGGGACCAAGCTCATTTCCTTCAGCAGTGTGATTAAAAACGACATCAAGAATTACTTCAATGTTTGCTTTATGGAGTTCTTTTACCATTTCCTTAAATTCTTCCACCTGTTTACCCGATGTTTTTGAAAAGGCGTAACAGCCTGATGGTGAAAAAAAGTTTATGGTGGAATATCCCCAGTAATTCACTAATCGTTCATCTCTTACAGGGTTGACCATAGTGCTTTCATGCTTATTAAATTCCTGTATGGGAAGAAGCTCAAGAGCGGTAATACCCAGTTCCTTAAGATAGGGGATTTTTTCTATGACCCCAAGGAATGTACCCGGTTTCTTTGATTGAGCAGAAGGATGAGCCGTTAGCCCTTTAACATGAGCCTCATAAATAATATAGTCCTGAAGCGGAGTGTTAAGTGTTTTTGTGTTTTCCCAGTCAAAGGAATTCTTTGTACAGATAACTGATTTAACAGCAGAAGAAAAATTCTTCCGTGGATTGAGGGACATATCTTTTTTGTTGGAAGAAGCGTCGTAGCCAAAATCATAACGGTTTAGCCAACCACTGTTATTTGTTGTTAATGCTTTTGCGTAAGGGTCGTTTAAAAGAATATTAGCGTTAAACCGATGACCATTTTTAGGGTCATATTCTCCCTCAATGGAGTAGCCGTATAACTGTCCATGCTCCAGACCTTCTATCCAGATATGCCAAACATCACCTGTTTTATTTTCTTCGGGAGAGAGGGTAAAGGTATGTTCTGGAATGCCGTTCTCTTCGCTTTTAAAGAGGTGTAGATGAACTAATGTCGCATTTTTGGAAAAAAGGGCAAATTGAATGCCATTGTTTGATGCGTAACATCCGAGAGGAATTGGCTTTCCGGGTTTGTAATTGTAATTTTTTTTCATTATTTTTCTCGTTAAAAAGAGCAATGATTATACTAAAATTGATGGTTGTTTCTTAAAAGAATGAAAATTAATATTAAACCTTCTAACTTTCAAACTTTATTATATGAACATCAAAGTAACCCAAACGGAAGTGAAAAGTCCTCATGAAATAATTGAGCTACTTAAAAATGAAGGGTATAAAAATGTCTTTGAATGGTCTGACCCCTCTGGGTCGAAATACGGTTGGCACACTCACCCTTATGAGGAAGTACGATGGGTAACACGAGGTTCAATTGTTATTGGACATAAGAATGGAGAAACAACCTTATACTCTGGCGATAGAATGGATATTAAAGCCGGAACGGAGCACTGGGCTCAAAGTGATGAGGGGGTGGGCTATATTTGTGGAAGTAAGGAATAAATTAATTTCATTTTTCCTGCCGGAGAATTTCCTGTAAGATATACACTTTTTTAAACCAATAACCCAAAAAATATGAGCAAACAATATAAACGAGAAACAGTTGCACTCCATGGAGGTTTAACCGTTGACGAAACAACTTCAAGAGGGGTTCCCATTCATAGAACAAGTTCTTATGTTTTCAGGGATACGGAACATGCAGCTAACTTATTCGGACTCAAGGAGTTGGGAAATATTTATACCCGCCTGATGAACCCAACTCATGATGTATTGGAAAAAAGAGTTGCTGAGCTGGAAGGTGGAGGAGCTGCACTCGCTCTTGCTTCAGGTACTTCGGCAATTTTTTATACCATAATTAATATTTGCCGAACCGGAGACGAAGTTGTTTCATCAAAATACCTGTACGGGGGAACATACACAATGTTTAATGACATACTACCTAATATGGGTATTAAGGTCAGGTTTGTTGATCCCTCATCTATAGAAGCAATTGAAAAAGCTGTCAACGAAAAAACACGATTGATTTTTGCTGAAACTATTGGAAATCCAACCCTTGATGTTACCAATATGAGCATTCTTAAAGAGGTTGCCGA
>JADGAW010000334.1 GCA_015231815.1 Nitrospinota bacterium | reverse complement strand
CATCAACACCGTTGTTTGGGTCAATAAAAGAAAGGTCTAATAGTTGGAGGCTCTCTAATGATGTTGTTCATTCTACGTCACAAATACTTGAGCAGAAGGCATCAGGGCTCATAAAGTTAGATAAGCAACAATACGACTCTTCAGGTAACCTTATCGTTCAAAAAGCATATGACTCTAAAGTGATACTTATTATGGGGCACTGGAAACAACTGAAAGAATCAAGTAATGATCTTGAAGCAGAGATTAAAAAGAAAACATTTGAGTTATTTCGTAATGATAGTCGGAATATTGAAATACTAACCTATGATGAACTCTATGATAGAGCTAGATATATTGTAGAGGGTGAAAACCAAGAGGTTAGATCAGAAGGTATCCCATTTTAAAAGGGCAAATACGAATTAAATTGGTGTAATTTAAGCTAACAATGGCGGTTGAGAGGGACATACCTCTGCGGGGTTTGCCCCTCACCGCTAGCGCTAGTTTTTATAAAAAATTGTGATGGATATGATTGAAACTATCTTTGATGCAGCAATTGGTTTCTTTGTTGGCATTTTATTGACATACCTGGGAAGACATATTCCTCAAATCAAATACTTTTTTAAATCTTTGAAAAGTGATCCATATAAACAGTTTTACGGAAATTACTTTGTCTATTCATGGAAGTTTCTTGGAAATGGATATGAAACATCTCAAGTAATCAATGGTTCACTTGAGATTACTAAGAATACATTTGGCAGTCCCTATGTATATCTTGAACAAAATGGGAATGATTTTTATTTCCATCTAAAGGGACGCTTGAGAATACATGATAATGTCGCATATATTCACTTGGTTGGAATTGGACATGCAGAAGAAGTGATGTTTGTATTCCATAAACCTCTCACATTAGCTCCATTCACATTTGCGACCGCTGTTGGCTGCTTAGTCACACCTAAACGTGATCCAGCATCGAAGCTTTATTTCATTAGTCACAAACCTCTTTCAGATTCAGAGATTCAAGAATATTTAAAACTAAAACGTACAACTATTCTGAAAAACAGCGAACAGGACTCAGAAGTAGATAATATTCTAATGCAAGACGGTCTACTGCCTGATGCAAGTACGTTTATCAACACAGTAATATCTATTAAAAGTAAATCCAAATAGGTAAACCAATGATTTTTATTAATTGCTTAAAACTAATTGAGCTGGTAGGGGTCTGACCAATATAACCAATTGCTTTTATTGCAAAAACTCTGGTTTTTGATGTTTAAAAACGTCTTAAACACTCCTTTTTGAAGCCAAAAAGCTGCTTCTAAGAACAATGAGAATTACAAACCTAACCAAAGCATCCAGCGGTGCTTCGCCCGCTGATGCTAGTCGTTGACCGCCGATAAAGCATGGAGGTCAACGCCCAAGTTAAACGTTATACTGTTTTCCTTTAACTGCTAACCAATGGCAAATGGCTCGTCTCCCAAGAACATTTAACTTGTACCTGACCCCAATTACTCTTTTGACCCCAATTACTTAAACTTCTATGAAGGAAGGCTTGTGTTCATGAGGGAATGAGGCATCTTCCCAAGAGCTTCACCTCTTAAAAAGGCCTTTTTTATAGTAGAATCGGGGACAGACCCCAATTTCCAGATTACACAGATTGAAAAAAAGTAGAGACACATCATCATGTGTCTAAATCATCTTTATTTCCTTAATGATTTTAATTCCCCCTTCAAAGGGGGTGGTTCGAAGAACCGGGGGATGTTGAGCGGAGAAGAAGTCCTCTCCACCAAACGAGAATATCCCTTTTGAATCCTATGAGAGCCATAAAGGCAAGGAATATACACATAATTTTATTGAAATATGTGGGAATAAAAGTAAAATAAAGCTTTTCTTGTTTTACTTTAACGTCTAAAGGTAAAATAAATAAAATTATAATTTACTTTAAGCAATAAAATGGACATAAAAAACTTCAAAGCCGGGTCGCTGAAAAAAGGATATAAATACTCATACTTCCTGCCGGAAAAGATCAACCATTCCTTTTACTGGACAGACGAAACAATTAATGAATTGCTGGAAACCGCCTCATTAAAATTAGGAGAGTTGAATTCTTTTTCCCGATTTGTACCGGACACGGATATCTTCATTCGTATGCATGTTGTCAAGGAAGCTGTTTTGTCGAGTAGAATTGAAGGGACTCAAACAAATATTGAGGAAGCTTTAATTGAGGAAAAAAACATTGTTCCTGAAAAAAGGGATGAATGGCAAGAAGTAAACAACTATGTTTTGGCGATGAACATGGCTATTGAAAAATTAAGGGCAATGCCCCTATCAAACCGCCTTATTAAAGAAGCTCACAAAACATTGCTGTCAAGCGTCAGGGGAAAACATAAAAGGCCAGGAGAGTTTAGAACATCACAAAACTGGATTGGAGGGGCAAGCCTTGCCGACGCAGTATTTATTCCGCCCGCCCACACCGAATTACCAGATTTATTAAGCGACTTAGAGCTCTTTCTTCATAACACGGAGATTAAAATCCCTCATCTTATTCGTATAGCGATAGCCCATTACCAATTCGAGACAATTCACCCCTTTCTTGATGGAAACGGGAGAGTCGGACGATTGCTCATTACCCTCTATTTAGTTGGAGGCGGTGTTCTGGAAAAGCCGCTTTTATATCTTTCAGATTTCTTTGAAAAGAATAAGGGGCTTTATTATGACAACCTGACCATGACCAGAACGAAAAACGACCTTGGGCAAT
>JADGAW010000333.1 GCA_015231815.1 Nitrospinota bacterium | reverse complement strand
TTCATGTATTACCTCATTTATTTCTTCTGAATTATTGTACGTATCAATAAAAACGATATCAAAACCTTGAAGGTTGAAACTATCCCCTTTGAATGCATCAATTATTGAAAGGGGCTTTTCCGGAGTTAATTCAGTATCGTTTCTTTGACTATTTTGTCCGTCACTGGTTATATAGTTCAGTTTTTTCAGAGGTAAACCCGTTTCATCACCGATATTAATGGTTATTAACTTAACCCTATTATCAAAATAATCGTCAATTTCTACGTTATTATTTATGTTTAGACAGGTTACATCCTCGACAAATTGAGCTAACTGGTTTGCTGTTTCAATGGCACCAATAGCTTGATGGCTTTTTTCAAGAGGACATTCAAAAGCATCACCCTTATGGGTAGCTATTGTTTCTTTGAGGTAGCTGTCTCCAAGAACAAGAACTTTAAGTTTTTTTAACTCTTTCAGCTTTTCTATAACCAGACTGTTATCGTATTCTTTTCCGAATTCATGGAGAAAAGACATTGCTTCTTTAGGAAAAACGCTGAAATGATTTTTCGAAAGTTTGCTGGAGCTAAATACAACATCGTCGGTGAAAAACATTCGTCCACCAAGAGATTCAACGAGGTTTTTTTCGATGGTAATTCTGCCCGTTACATCTTCTTTTTTTAGATACTCGTTACCCTTGCAGTAAACATTTGGTTTGATTGTTTTAAGTGCATTTTCGGCAGTTGTCCATTCATTGACACCCACATAATCGACGCATTCGAGTTCTGCAATATATTCAGCACGAAAGTTTTCGTTATAAACAGGTCTTCCTGGTCCTTTGTTGATAAATTTATCAGGAGTTAAGGTAACCATAAGGATATCTGCCTGAGATTTTGCCTGCTTGTAATGTCGCATATGACCAAAATGCAGAAGGTCAAATTCTCCATGACAATATGCGATACTTTTTCCTTCATTTCTTAATTCTTCAGCAATTTCACCAAGTTTTTTTATGGGGAAAATTTTATTATTGCTCATGTCAACTTTATTGTTTGAAGGTTAAAAGGTTCAAGATTTTTAAATCAATTTCACTTTTTCTGTTTATTACTAGGAATTAAGCATGAATTAATCCCATAACCGCATCATAAACTTCATCAATTTGAATTAAGTCCATACAGTTGGGGTGAATATCGCACTTTCCTTTATAGCAGGGAGCACATTCAATGTTGCTGACAATTGCTCTGCCACGTTCAAACATTTCAATTTCCTGATGACAGGTAGGTCCAAAGAGTGTTACAACTTTCTTTCCATTTGCCAGAGCTATATGCATCGGTAAGGTATCCCCAGATACAACTAGGTCAATATACTTGAGAAGTGAAATGTAATCTTCAAGAGAATTATCTCTGCCAGTATCATAGAGATGGTCAACTTCGAGGTTTTTCGAAATCGCATCACAAATTGCCTGATCTGATTTGCCTCCCAGGAGTACTACCTGAAGTGAGTGATTTTTTGAAAGCTTATTGACAAGAGAAATATATTTAGGAACATTCCAGTTTTTATTGGCAAAAACAGCTCCTGAACCCGGAGCTATACCGATAATCGGTTTGCTTAAGTCAAGTCCGATATCCAGAAGTTTTTTCTTCATGACTTTATCTTTTTCAGGGGAAGTTTTCAGTAAATATTCCTTCTCCTTATACTCAAAATCCAATATTTCAAAAATAATTTGTTGGTAGGTCTTTTGGTTTATCTTAAATTTAAGTTCATCAGAAATACCTAACTTAAAGGCATACTCACTTCTTGGGGAATAGGGGTATGGTGTTCCATATTGGGAAAGCCCAAAGCCCTCTTTTTGTTGTGCATCGACAAGTTCGGCAAGAGCAGTTCCTTTGGGGATTTTTTCCAGTGAAATCAGTAAATCAAACTTCTCTGCCTGAAGTTGCATTTGAATTGTTTCATCATGAACTAATATTTTGTCAATGAGAGGGTTGTTTCTAATTAATGGCAAAGAGGCTGTTTCAACCACCCAGGTAATATGAGAATCAGGGTATCTTTTTTTAAGGTGGGGAAGAATTGAGGTTGTCCTGAGAACATCTCCCATTGCACCCAGTTTGATTATGAGTATCCTAAACCCCATAGGTGAATATTCAGGACAATCATTGCAGGTTCGTTTATAAATGCAAGGTTTTTCTCCATTAAAATACCTGCAATCAAGTTTGTATTTAATTGTGTTGTCCAAGAAGTCTCCTCAAATACTATTTTATTTAATTAAAATCGGTGTGGTTTGTAAACGTTGTTGTTAGCAGTGGTTTGAATAAAAATCATCCAAATCATCAACCATCTCGAAATAAGGTGTGAGTTTTGAAAGGTCAATAATGCTACGTGTTCTATCAGAGATGTTTATCATCCCAATTTTTTCATAATCCTCATTCCATTGACCTTTGTATAAATTCAAAAGGCTGACCAATGCTCCAATTGCCATGGAATTAAGGTCAATATCGTTCATATCTAGTACCAACTTTGGAGAAATGCCTACAAACTTTCTTAACTGGTTACTAATTGATTGTTCGTTTCCTTCAATGACCATGGATAATTGAACCACAAATACCATTTTTGTAATATCAAGAACTTTCATCGTTTTTCCTTAGTGTAAATATTGTAAGAGTGCTTCTACTTCATGCTCTTCAGTATAAAAACCGAAACTAATTCTTGTTGTTCCTGTTTCCAGAGTACCTAACGTTTTATGTGCCAGTGGAGCACAGTG
>JADGAW010000332.1 GCA_015231815.1 Nitrospinota bacterium | reverse complement strand
AAAAAGTTTTATGATAAAAACGTTCATACTCAGTGTAATGGTGGGTTATTTTTTGAACCAACTATTGGTCGAACAAGGCAACTCCTTTAAGGAAGTCTCTTCCGGCAGGAGTGGGGGTGAAAAATGCGTTTCGGCCGTGGAGAAGTCTTTCATCATGAAAAAAGACCGCTTCTCCTGGTGCAAGGGGCATTGGCGTTGCTATTCCGCCCATAACAACTCGGTTATCAAGAAAGTCCTGAAATTCTTCCACTAAATCCACCGCTTCTTTTGTGTTGCTCTTGTCAAGGCAGGCGTAATTGTAATTTAAAATCAACCCTTTTGTATCTTCGGTAATGATCGGCATTGTTTTATTTCTATCGGTCTTGGAAAAACAGACGGGAATTGTTTTCAATCCGTCAAGTAATGCTTGTTTATTGTCCATTTCCAAAAGTTCAATTAAAGTCGCTGAATCAAGAAAAATTGTTGCACCGCCATAAGGAGGAAAAGCCTTGCAGAAAAAAAAGGTTATATTGTTGGCAATGGGAACATACGAGTTGTCGGTATGAAGAGGATGCCTTGTTTTACTTGTTCGATATTTCATGGGATAGTTGGGGTCATATTGAATAGAAATCCATCGACTACCCGTTGCGTTTCCGTCTTCTATGTTCTCTCCTGCATTAAGAATTGTTGGAAAATTATCTGAAAGCTTTGTGTAAAACTCCAAAATATCGCAATGAAAATCAAAGCCGGTAAAGTGAACTATTTTATTGCTGTAAAGTGCCTCAACAACTTTCTCGCCAATATTATCTTCACCTTTATATTCTACTTTGCTCAGGAAGTTCATTATTTTTGCTCTATTGTGGCTGTACAAAGTACAGAAAAATTAATATACCATATCGTCTTAAAAGTAACATTAATAAAACCGTTGGCTGAAAGAAGGTTGCGAAATTCATCATAGCTTCTTCTTATTCCTCCCAGACATTGAGAGAAAAAGTTCATAATTGATGGTGTGTAAGCAAGCCCTTGTAGCTGCATCATTTATGTTATTTGTATATATTTCTCTTATAATTTTTTCGGTAAAATTACAGGCAGAACGATTCCAAACATGTTCTTCGACAAGTAAAGGAGGTTTCTTAGGGAAAGGATTTTAGGAAGAATATATTTAAGAAAAAATAAGGGGTTGCAGGCTCTTTTTAAGACCGTTTTCATATAGTTCCTTTGGGCATTGTCCCTGATACTATTCATTTCCTCAGCGGTAAAGTTCACCGTATTATATTTGCTTCCATAAACATTACTATAATTTTCTACCTTATCCAAAATTCCTTCCTGCTTGTAAATATCGTACATTTCAGAGCCTTTTACTGGCTGGGCAATGTAAAAATCAATATAATCAACATTGGAACTGTATGCGTAGTCAAGGGTTTCCTGAATATCTTCCTTCGTTTCAAAGGGAAAGCCGATAATAAAATATGCGTGGGTAAAAACTCCTTGTGCATTTAAATAGTTAATGGTATCCCTTGTTTTATCCAAGTCAACAGGTTTTTTAATAAATTCCAACGTTTTCTTACAACCTGTTTCAATGGGAAGATATATTTTATAAAGCCCGGCTTTAATTAATTTATCGATAATATTGTTGCTCAGCGTCCAGACGGTCAAACCCGGAGGAAAAATAAGATTAACCTTAATGTTTTCCTGAATAATGAGGTCACATATTTTTTCTACCCTCTTTAGGTTAACAAGAAATGAATCATCATTTATCGCAATTTCTTTAACCTGATAGTCGTTTACCAGCAGCTTTATTTGCTCAACCACTCTTTCCGGACTATGCGACCGCCACCGTCTTTCCCACATATTTTTTGTACTGCAAAATATACAGTCGTAAGGGCATCCCCTGCTGGTTACCATCGCAGCAACCGGTGAACTCATAGAATAGCCAAAAACTTTATGTGCGTTTTGTAGATAAACATCCATGCGAAGGCTTTTGTAATCGGGTAAGGGAAGGGTATCGAGGTCTTTGATAAACTCCCTGTTTTTATTAACCTGCACTTTACCCACTTTACGAAAGGTAATACCGTCAATATCGCTTAGAGCCGTTTTTGTTCTGCCAGTAAGACTGTTAATAAGCTCCACAACAGTAACTTCTCCTTCTCCCCTCACAATATAGTCTATTGATTCTTCCTTAATAATTTCTGCATGATCAAAGGTTGCGTGGGAGCCCCCTAAAATTATTTTCTTTTCTGGAAAGGTTTTTTTAATAAGCTTTGCGATATTTAATGAATCAATGTACAGTTCGGTAAAGTTGGATTGAATTCCAATAAAACCCGGTTGATATTCCTTTATCTTTTGAATAATTGCTTCATCAGAAAGACCTCGCCGTTTTGCTCCATCATTTTCACCAATAGTCCCGCTAAAGTTCTCAGCAAAACAGTCAAGTACCTTTACGTCATAGTCTTCCTTTTTAAGAACAGCAGAAATATATGCCAACCCCAAAGGCTCTGAGAGGAAATTTATGTTGGAAAGCGACAAGTAAGGATGAATTAACACTATTTTATGTTTCATACAGGCAATTTTATTACATTTACGAGAAGTACTTCCCCTACTTTTCGTAATTCATGCTCTATTCATGAATAAAACTATTTTATAATTTAATGCGTTATCTCATTTATTTCATCTTGTAGAATAATGAACAGCTTACTTTACTTTATCTAATTACCGATGCAAGGTCATATAAATCAATGCTCAATTTGTGGGGATACAACAGAATTTTATTTCAA
>JADGAW010000331.1 GCA_015231815.1 Nitrospinota bacterium | reverse complement strand
CACCTCTACTCCCTATAATGCCCTACTATTTCAACATGTTACACCTTAACTAAATGACATTGGGTAGCGTCCCCTTTTAGCCTTTTAGCCACCTTATTTATTACATTTATTTTGCGCGCAATGTATATACTTTTCGCATTCGCTTTGATTAAAGTCTGACTCAAATTCCTGAAACGTGGAATCCGTGTGCTTTGCGCTGATGTCTTGGATGACAATCTTCCAGCATTCTATTTTGTCCCGTGCCAATTCGTCCGTTGGCCCTGAGACATCTAGGCGTTTGCTTTCCTCAAGCAATTGTTTGCGAAAGCTCTTGTCCCCACATTTTTGACCAGCGGAAATTCCTGCGTATGGGCACGCCGCATCGCTCTTAGCTTCAGCGTGTACTTCCCCCGCCGCTGCGGCAAGAGATAACATAAGGGCGAACAGGTAAACAAAAAGGGATTTCATTCTTTGCCTCCATTGAAAGGTTAATAGTAAACGGGCGCTCGCAATCAGTCTGCGTTTGATCTATAGTCGCCGTTGATATAACGAATCCTGTGATAAACATATGCTCTTCATAATTTTCCTCCTTTGTCGGAATTTAACGGGAAGCAAAAACATAATCGAAGCTATGAGCAATTCCTTTGAAAAAAGTTATGTCACGGTCTCGTCAGTAATAATCCTTATAACACTTATTGCCTGAAGACCAGTCGAAGGAAAAAGGGTGGCGTTCCCTTTTTTCCTTTTTTGCTTGATTAATTACCTGCCAGTGGCGTATGTAAGAGGATGAGACTTGCCGTCGCAATTATATCCAGCAAGCTGGAAGTTACCGGAATTATTTCTTGGATGGCAGGCAAAACTCGATGAAAGCACCTCAATCTTCGCCCAACTGGTAACTTGCTTCCAACCAGCCCTGCTTACCGCATCCTCCGCAGAAAATATGATATAAAAACCACCCACTTTTTCGGGGCCAGAGTTAGTAAAATAAATCGTATCATTATTGTGGATCGCAACTGTGTGTGTTGGATCAATTTTAGGAGCTAAGCGAGAAAAATAATCGTTTGAAATGTATGGTATAGGGGAAGAATTCAGATGAAATATCAATGGGCCAATGTCTGACCAAACGGTTATTTGGGCATTTGGCCCGGAATAGGACAATGACCCATGGCAATTCGAGGTATCTTTGGAACATTCATCTGCCATCACGGACAAGGGCAACAGAATCAAACAGGTGAGAACTCCTATATACCACATTATCTTCCTTTTTATCTCTCCAGCTTTTTCTTGTATTGTTTTCATCTTTATATCTCCTACAAAAAATTAACGAGCTCCTGGAACTGCCCTTAAAACCTTATTTATTTTAGAACCAGTCGCATTATTTCCTCGGCACCATCCACCAAGATAATCGTCATTACTTGAAGGGTCGCAATGACTTGTATGTGAATATTCCCAATCTGAAGCGCTTTCCCACAATTTAGCTTCTATGCCGCTTATTGTCGCATCTTTAATGTTAAATTTTCTTTCAACGCACAGTGGTTTGTCTCCTACTTTTTCAACACAACTTGCCCGGTAACATTTGGCGTCGTCACTGCTTGGTTCAAAAGCAAAGACATTGTCTCCTAATTTAAGGTGGCTTTCATAGTACATTGGGTCTCCATTATATGTTCCCTTGTCTATCCAAAAATGGTCGTCGCCTTTTACGCAAAGACCCTGAAAAACATCAGACATGTTCTCGGCATATCATGTCGCAGGTAAAAACGAAATGGACATAATGGATATAAAGAAAAACGTAAGAAACTTTTTCATGGCTCTCCTCTCGGATTAAAATTATTGTTATGGTGAAATACCGCAGCCCTAATACAACAGAGCATTACAACTCTTAGACTCCCTCCTTTCAGAGACAATGAATAGCAACTCCATTCCATAAGGAAAAAACTCTTTTATAACACATGCGATAACGGTATGCATTTTAATTCCTCAATCTTGGAGAATGGCGTAGGTTCAATTGTTCTAAAACGCTCCTTTTTCTTATGGGGACTTCTGGAAACTTGTTTCTTTAAGAGGGGGGGGGAGTGCGTTAAATCATGGAACCTAAAGTCCACAATTCCCCCTTTTTAATAATATTTGTACATCATTCCGACTGACGCTCACCACCTTTCCATTTGCGCAGACTTTTTTATTATTACTCTGAATATAGACAACCCCTCCCTTTTCACAATAATTATTAACTAAATCCCGCAATCGGTTTTACACCGATTGCGGGGTTTATGTTTCATAGAGAGCACCTCTTAAGCATCCATCAGGGAAGGTGCGGTTTGCTCGGAATTTTATTCTTATAGATAGTCTTGCATCGGTCATTTATAGGAGCTTTGTTATTATCATACCAAGTTATGCAGTCTCCTGATTTGTCGTGCGTTGTCCAACTACCATTGCTCTT
The DNA here is from genome assembly GCA_015231815.1 of Nitrospinota bacterium. GTDB lineage: Bacteria > Nitrospinota_A > JADGAW01 > JADGAW01 > JADGAW01 > JADGAW01. The sequence goes on along the minus strand of JADGAW010000331.1, from coordinate 348 downwards.
CCATGTGGGACGTAAAACATTAAAATCAAATATTTTTTTTTCACACACTTGCGTTTTACAATTCCAACGCATACACAAATATTGATCATCAGATTGGTTTCTTTGACCAAAGTAGTAGACGGATTCGCCGCTAATCAAAAAAGAACTACTGCTCATGTTAGCGAAATTTTCTCCGGTAACCCACCAGTGGTCCTTGTTTTCCATACAAAGGCCTCTGTTTATGTCATCGATGCTGTCCGCCCATGCCGGAGCCTGTAAAAGGACGAAAAATAATAAAAACCACGAGAATATCTTGCTATTTTGTTTCATCGCAACCTCCAATAATTAATGTTAAAGAATAGTGTTTCT
>JADGAW010000330.1 GCA_015231815.1 Nitrospinota bacterium | reverse complement strand
CTGGTCGCTATTGTACCTTCAGCCTTTCTTTTCTGGATTGCCTCCGGTTTTATTTATTCAACGGTTAACAACTGGTTTCGCTTTGATTTTGAAAAATCAATGGTTCAATCGACAGCAATTGGACAAAAATATTTTGAGACGGTTAAAAAAAGAGCGCAACTCTTTTCTAGCAACATTGCTGAAAAAGTTGAGGAGACAGTTAAATCAGGTGGTGGCGATGTGATGGTAAAAAAATTACTCGAAGGTGCAATTAAGGAATTTGGTCTGGTTTCAGTTAATATCTTTAACAGCACATTTCAGGAAATATATGGTGCAAATGAACAAAGCTCTTCCAGAGTTCCCATTAAACAACATTTAATTGAGGAGCTTTTTACCCATGTTATTGAAGGAAAGCAGGAAGGAACTGTCATTCAATTTGGTAACTCTGATATTGTTTATGGTATGACTCAGGTAAAGTTAGACAAAGATGTAGGAGTTATATTAGCTCGCTTTCGCATCACACCCAGTATTTCGAATCTTACCTTCGACCTTAACCAGTCAATTAACAATTTCAACCAGCTAAAACATTATCAAGACCCCCTAAAATTCAGCTATGTTGCAACATTTCTTCTTATATTTCTCTTTATTATTCTTTCTGCTATTTGGTTTGCCATGTATATTTCCCGGGGTATTACCGGAACCATTGAAAATGTTTTGGAGGGTACGAAAAGAATTGCCGTTGGTGATTTGGATATTAAGGTAGAGCATGGGTCTGATAGTGAAATTAATGTCGTGGTTGATTCCTTCAATGATATGGCTGAAAATGTAAGGAATTTCCGAAAGAAATCAGAAGATGCAAACAGAGAACTTGAGCTAAAGGTTCAGTACATTGAGACAGTTTTGAACAATGTTAAAGCTGGGGTAATTTCATTTGACTATCACGGAAGACTCCAAACAATTAATCAAAGTGCAAAGAGAATTCTGCATCTATCAGAAAGTATTAATTACCTTGGTAAGCATTATAAAAACCTTATGAACAAAGATTACTTTACGGAAATTAAATCTCTGTTAAAAGATTTACTTGCTTCAAATGAAATTAGCCTTGGAAAAGAAATTGATATTATTGTGGATGGTAAAAGACTTCATTTGCTCCTCCAGTTCTCCTTTATTCTTGACTTATCGGGAAAAACCATTGGAATTCTCTGTGTTTTTGAGGACATCACAGAATTTCTCACCAATAAAGAAATTGCCGCATGGAAAGATGTTGCCCAATCAATTGCCCATGAAATAAAAAATCCATTGATGCCAATTCAGCTTAATACTGAAAGGTTACGAAAAAAATTCGTGCAGGATCGAGAAGGATTTGACAAGGTCTTTCTTGATTCATCTAAAATTATTGTTGATGAAACAGACAGACTGAAAAGAATGGTAAATGAATTCAGGGAGTTTGCACGGATGGCTCCAATAAACAGAAAAAACAAAGACATTATTGAAACAATCATGGAAGTTATAAAACTTTATGATGAGGCGCATTCGGAAATATTATTTAAGCTTAATGTTGAAGAGAGCACTCTCGTGTGCAACTATGACCCTGATCAGATAAAACGTGTTTTTATTAATTTAATTAAAAACTCAATTGAGGCAATAAAGGAAAAAGGTCGTATTGAAATTCATCTGGTAAAAAGAAATAACGGAAAGAATATTGAGATAATTTTTCAGGATAACGGCGAAGGTATTGACAAAAACATAGAGAACAACCTCTTCAAGCCTTACGTAACAACTAAGGTTAAAGGAACCGGGCTTGGACTGGCAATTGTTCAAAGAATTATTCACGAACATGGTGGAACCATCAACCTTATGAAAAACGATAAGGGAACTCACTTTAAAATCAACCTCCCTGTTGAATAGCAAAACATTCAACTTTCTGAGTTCCCTTAAAAGCCCATTTCTTTACTCTTTCTTGGGTGGTTCTATACCGTTGCCTGATATTAATTTATCAATAAACTTAAATGCAGGTCTTCCAGCTCCACCTATGGTAAATGATAATGCAGTATAGGTATCTCCGGTTGCTGCCAAAGTTGTTGTTTTAGTCGTAAGGAGTGAACCAAACTGATAGATTTTTATTGTTACTGAGGCTGGACCTTTACCATGATCACTATAATACTTAACCCAAATTGTGTAGGTTCCTGAATCAACAACTGACCCAATAGTAGTATTTTCCTCAGCACATGACGTAATACAATCCCTGTCTAAAGAAGGGTCATCAGTAGAAACACCTGTAACCCCCCAATCCGGATTTCTATTTGAATAGTAACAGTCAGAACCTGACGGGTTGGTAAAATGCAAATCAACATCAGCTCCTACTGGCGACCAGGTTACCTGAATGTGATAAGCCCTCATAGTAAAACTGTGAGTATTACTCATAAACCCATCTGAAGCAGGCATTCGAGGCGATGCATCGTTATACCCTTTAACATGCCACTTGAATGTTGTATTTGCACTTGCCTGAGCAACCACTGTTTGCCAGTCACTATCAGAGAAAGTATAGGAAGTGGAGGTAATTCCAGTTTTCTCAATTACCGATGTTGCAAAATCGTCTTTTGAAATAACAAGAGTAAAATTATTATGTTGCTTACCTGAATTGGGGTCTCCATTTGCTGTCCATGTAAAGGTAGGAGAGACTCCACTTGAAACAACCGTTGCATCAGCAGGAGCAGTTATTTCAGGAGCAATATTATTCATAGAGAAAATATCACCAACTTTTTGTTGATACTGCGTACTAGATGCGAGCAAAGAT
>JADGAW010000032.1 GCA_015231815.1 Nitrospinota bacterium | reverse complement strand
CTTTACTTTCCATTTGCAATGTTGGTGATTATCGGAACCTGTAATGCGGTAAATCTCACTGATGGTTTAGATGGTCTGGCAACAGGAACAATAACAATTGCTGTTTTTACTTTCATGGTAATTATTTATTTTAGTGGACACATGAAGTTTGCTGAATATCTTAATATCCCCTACATTAAACATGTTGGTGAACTTGCTGTAATTTGTGGTTCGGTATTGGGAGCAGGACTTGGCTTCCTTTGGTTTAACACTCATCCGGCACAAATTTTTATGGGAAATGTTGGCTCTATGGCACTTGGAGGTTTTATTGGAACCTTAGCTGTTGTGAGTAAACATGAAATTCTGCTTTTAATCATAGGAGGTGTTTTTGTGGCTGAAGCACTGTCTGTCATTATTCAGGTTGGCTATTTTAAATATTCTGGTGGGAAAAGAATATTTCTTATGGCACCCATTCACCACCATTATGAGAAAAAAGGCTGGAGTGAATCAAAGGTGGTTGTTCGTTTTTGGATAATAGCTTTACTCTTTGCCTTAGTAAGTTTAAGTACATTAAAACTACGATGATGAAAAATCAAAATACGAGTTCTGATCAAATGCTCTTTGACAGTTACATTCTTGTCATAACCTTCGTAATGCTTGTTGTTGGAATTACAATGGTTTATTCAGCAAGCTCTATGATTTCCATCGAACGGTATGAAGACCCTTTTTATTACTTTAAACGACAGTCTCTCTGGATAATTATTGGATTAGGAGTTTTATTTTACTTTCAGCAACTATCCTATGAAAAACTTGAAAAATTAGCACTGCCTTTACTGTTGGTAACCATTTTGTTATTGGCTCTGGTACTTATTCCGGGAATTGGAAAAGAAGTTGGAGGAGGAAGAAGGTGGTTGCCTATTGGCATTGGTTCATTAAGTTTTCAACCTTCTGAACTGGCAAAAATATCATTAATTATTTTCTTTGCTTCATTCCTGACAAAGAAAAAGGAGGATTTAAAAAGCTTTCAGTTTGGTTTTCTCCCTGTAGTTGCAATTATTGGTTTCTGCTCTCTCCTGATATTTAAGGAACCCGATATGGGAAATGCTGTTTTGATATTAGCGAGTCTTTTAACCCTGTTCTTTGTAGCTGGAGCAAGGTTAACCCATATCTCTTATTTCAGTCTGGCAATGGCACCCTTTGCTTATTTTGCATTATCAAGCGGATTCAGAGCGGCAAGAATACGGGCTTTTCTTGACCCATGGAGCTATTCTGACGGAGCAGGTTTTCAACTTATTCAATCCTTTTATTCTTTTGGAAGAGGTGGGGTTTTCGGAGAAGGGCTCGGTAACAGTCAACAAAAAATGCTTTTTCTGCCAGAAGCTCATACAGATTTTATCTTTTCAGTTATTGGAGAGGAATTTGGACTATTAGGAACACTTCTCGTTACCTTTTTATTTTTTGTTTTTGCGGTTCGTGGTTTTTATATAGCAAAAAAAGCTCCGGATAATTTCGGTAAATTACTGGCTGTCGGGATTACCACTCTTATTACCTATCAGGCTCTTTTTAATATTGCAGTAACTATTGGACTTGTCCCTACAAAAGGACTTCCTCTGCCTCTTATAAGTGCTGGTGGTTCTTCGATGGTTTTTACCTTGGCAAGTATAGGAATTTTGCTCAATATATCAAAAGCATCAAAACATTGATTTGGTTTAAGGGTGAGTGAAAAAAAAAAGAATTTAACGGTAATTATCGCTGGTGGAGGAACCGGAGGACATCTCTTTCCGGGTATTGCCATAGCGGAAGAATTATTAAAAGTTAACGGAAAAAATATGGTTATGTTTGTAGGAACAAGGCATGGTATTGAAAACAGGGTATTACCCGAAGAAGGTTTTACCTTTTTGCCTATTGTTGCCTACGGACTTTTTGGAAAATCAGTTATGGCAAAAATCAAGGGACTTATAACAATGCTTATAGGAACATTACAGTCAATGTCAATAATTATCAGCAAAAAACCTGATATTGTTGTCGGTGTTGGAGGATATGCTTCAGCTCCAATGTTACTTGCAGCAACACTACTCAGAAAGAAATTCCTTATTCAGGAACAAAATTCCATACCTGGTTTTGTAAATAAGATATTTGGTAAATATGCTCAGACAGTCTTTATTGCTTTCGAGGTTACCAAGAAGTACTACGACAACATTAAAGGTAAAGTTGTTTTATGTGGTAGTCCAATTAGAGAAGCAAAAGCTGGCAAGGAAGTGGAGTCTGAATTTAAAAAAACAAATAAATTCAAACTTCTCGTTTTTGGAGGAAGTCAGGGAGCACATGCAATAAACAAGCTTGTCACTGAGATGTTGCCACTTCTGGAAGAAGTAAAGGAGAAAATTTTCATCCTCCACCAAACAGGAAAGAATGATTATGAAGAAACAAAAAAATGTTATGAACAATATCGCATTGAATCAGAAGTTAAGCCCTTTATTAACGGACTTCACTCATTTTATGCACATGCTGACCTCATTGTATCAAGGTCGGGTGCCTCAACAATAGCTGAGGTTACCAATTACGGCAAAGCTTCGATTTTTATTCCATTTCCCTTTGCCGTTCAAAACCATCAGGAATTTAACGCTCGTGAAGTAGAAAAGGCCGGTGGAGCGTATGTTTTTACAGAAAAAGAAGCAAATGAAAAAGAATTAGCCGAAATAGTTCTGGACTTAATGAACAACCCGGAAAAGTTAAAAACTATGTGCGCAAATGCTGCAAAACTCGGAAGAAAGGATGCAGCAAAAACTATTGTAAATCATTGCTATGAAGCTGTACACAGATAAAAGAGGTTTGGAAAAACCTTTAGATAGTTTAAAGAATGTTGGAATACCAAAGCAAGAACAGGTTGATATTAATAATACGCATGTAAATCGTAACAGTAAAGGAATCAGAGTACAAAACTATAAATTCGAGAAGCCTAAAGCAACTCGTGATGCATTAAATATTTTTAAATAAACCATGTCAGGGAAAATGTTCAGAAAAGCAAGCCATATTCATTTTGTTGGAATTGGTGGAAGTGGTATGAGCGGAATTGCAGAGGTTCTCATAAACCTTGGCTTTAACGTCAGTGGTTCAGATACCTCCGAATCTGCTGCTGTAAAGCACCTGATGAAAGTTGGAGCAAAGGTATTTATTGGACATGCCGCCCAAAATGTTAACGGCAGTGATGTGGTCGTAACTTCAACGGCAATTAATCCGGACAATGTTGAGGTTGAAGAGGCAAAAATTAAGCAGGTTCCCATTATCAGAAGGGCTGAAATGCTTGCTGAACTTATGCGATTAAAACATTCTATTGCTGTAGCAGGGGCACATGGAAAAACAACTACAACCTCTTTGATTGCAACAATTTTAAATAAGGCAGATATGGATCCTACTGTAGTTATTGGCGGACGACTAAACTCTCTTGGAAGCGGTGCAAAACTCGGCACAGGAGAATATATTGTTGCCGAAGCTGATGAAAGCGACGGCTCATTTTTGTCTTTGTCACCAACGATTGCAGTGCTCACCAATATTGACTTTGAGCATGTTGACCACTATATAACGATGGAGGCAATCCTGAACGCATTTAAGAATTTTGTGAATAAAGTTCCTTTTTACGGAAAAATCATCCTGAATATTGATGACCAGCATATTCAATCAATTCTTCCTGATATCAATAAAAAATATGTTACCTACGGTTTGTCGTCAAATGCCAACATAAGTGCCCGAGATCTATGCAGTAAAGATGGAATGCAATCATTTATTTTAAAAGTTAACGGAGAAAGCCATGGAGAAGTAAAAGTAGCAATGCATGGAATCCATAATGTCTATAACACTCTTGCAGCCATTGCTACAGCAGTTGAGTTGGGAATAGATATAAATGTTGCAGAAAAAGCATTAAAAACCTTTGAGGGAATTGAACGAAGGTTTCAGTTAAAGGGTGAAATTAACGGAATAAAGGTATATGACGACTATGGACATCATCCGGCAGAAATTAAGCTAACACTTCAGGGATTTAAAACCCTCTATCCGGAGAAAAAGCTTGTTGTACTTTTTCAGCCCCACCGTTATACACGTACGGTACATTTAGAAAAAGAGTTTGAAACCTCATTCTATGATGCAGACATAATTTTGCTCTTGGATATTTATTCAGCAGGAGAAAAGGCAATTGAAGAGGTAAGTTCTGAAAAACTTACTGAAGGCATTCGACAGTATGGTCATAGACACGTTGAGTATCTTCCACAACGAGCTAAGGTAAATGAGCGACTTAATGAATTACTGAATAAGGATTGTGTCCTCTTAACCCTTGGTGCTGGAGATGTTTGGAAGGAAGGAGAAAGTTTCTTACATGGCTAAACATATATTAAACGTACCAAAGGCTCTTCTGTCACTGCAGGAAGAGTTAGGAAAAGATTCTGTTGTTAAACAGGTTTAGATGAAAATTGAAAATTATGATTTAAAAAAAACAAACACCTTTCAGGTTGGCGGAAAAGCCAGATGGGCACTGTTGCCTGAAACGTTACATGAGTTACAGGAAGAACTAAAGAAGATACAAGAGGAAAAAATCAGGTTTCAGGTAATTGGTTATGGAAGTAATGTTTTGATTTCAGATAGTGGTTATGACGGTGTAATTATAATTTTGAAAAATATGCAGGAAGCTAATGATTTTAACTGGTTGGAAAAGGGTAAGCGTTTTGTTGCCGGAGCTTATCTCAGTTTAAAAAAAGTCTCCAATCAGTTAGTAAAAGTTCAATGTCCAGATTTTATAAAACTTAGTACAATCCCCGGAACTTTGGGTGGTTGCATAAAAATGAATGCTGGTTGCTATGGTGTAGAAATATCAGATTTTATTGAAGGTGCCACTGTTATTAGCCAGAAAAATGGTATTCAGAAAATGTGCAAAGATGAACTTGGGCTTGCCTACAGGCATTCAGAGCTTCAACAAAATCAGGTAGTAATAAGTGCAACCTTTAATACCAGAAATGTTGCAGATGAGGCTTCATTAAAAGAGGAAATGAATGAAATGAAACAAAAAAGAAAAAATCAACCAACAGGAACAAAAAACGCTGGTTCTGTTTTTAAAAACGGCAAGAATTATTTTGCTGCAAAACTGATTGATGAAGCTGGCTTAAAAGGATTTTCCTGTGGTGATGCAGAAGTTTCACATAAACATGCAAATTTCATAATAAATAAGGGCAAGGCATCTGCAAAAGATATATATACCCTTATTACTGACGTTGAGAACAGGGTTTTTGAAAAGTTTGGCATTAGGTTACAAAGGGAAATAGAACTTGTTGGAGATTTTTAAAAGTTTAATTAATCACTTTTTATGCTTTCCTCTAAAAAAGGTTTGAAGTGAAAAAGGTGGACAGAATAGGAAATTCAGATGTTTGAAAAAGAGTTAATAGAAGCTAAGACGGTTTTATTGAATAAAAAAATTGGTGTAATCATGGGTGGATATTCCTCAGAGCGGGAAGTATCCCTTTCCAGCGGAAATGCAGTAGCAGATGCATTGATTGAAGCAAATTTTGATGTGGAGAAAATTGTTGTGGATAAACATGACTTAAAAATTGAACGTATGCAAGGATGTGATGTTCTGTTTATTGCACTTCATGGAGAAGGAGGAGAAGATGGAGCAATTCAGGGTGTTCTTGAATGGTTGGATGTTCCATATGCAGGAACTGGAGTTTTAGGAAGTGCGGTTTCCTTAAATAAATTTATGACAAAAAACCTTATTGCCAAACAAATACCTACTCCTGAATATTCTCTCAATGAACGGGGCTCCATTAATGTTCCCTTAGTGGTTAAGGCAACAACAGAAGGTTCAACCCTTGGTTTGGAAATATGTAAAACAGAAGAAGAAGTAACAAAAGCATTGGAAAAACTCTCTCATTACGATGAGCTCATGTTTGAAAAATATGTTGAAGGGCGGCTCCTTACGGTTGGAATTGTATTAGAACAGCCTTTGGAGATTATTGAAATTATTACAGGCGATGGTTTTTATGATTATAAGCACAAATATACCAAGGGAATGACCAACTATATTTGTCCAGCAGAAATTAACAGGGAAATTGAAGAACAACTAAAACAGTTTGCACTGTTGGCACACAATATTTGTAACTGCAAGGGCTTTTCAAGAAGTGATTTTATTTTAGGAGAAAACAATACACCGTATTTTTTGGAAATAAATACCATACCCGGTTTTACGGCAACTTCGCTTTTGCCAAAAGCAGCAAAGAGTTCGGGAGTAAGTTTCTTAGAGCTTATATTGGTTATATTACTATCAGCGTTAACTAAAAATAAACAGAAGCAATGAAAGCAGAAAAAGATTTGGAACAATCCAGAAAAGTTTATAAACGTAGAGTAAGGGTTACGGAAAAGACAAAACAAAAAAGAAGTGTTGCTTTTATGGGCTTTACGGCATTTTTTATTGTTTCAGCGTATCTCGTTTACTACTTTACGACATCAAATGAATTTACTCTTAAAAATTATGCAGTTACAGGTCAGGTAAATTTAAATAAAAAAAGTATTGAAGGTTTTGCAGAAAAAGTAATCGGACAAAATATTTTTTTGGCTGAACTGGATTTATTGGCAGAGGAGGTTTCAGCACTTGGGTGGGTAGAGTCAGTAGAACTGAAACGAATATTTCCTAATACTTTAAGCATAAATATTCAGGAAAGAAACCCCTATCTCTACTTGAAGGCTGGAGAAAATATCCGTCTTATGGATAAGCACGCGTTTTTCATTGAAGCAGAAAATAAGTATAAATTTAATCTGCCCGTTGTTGATTTCACGGAAATAGATAAAGATGTTACAGAAGAGGATAAAAAAGAAGCTTTTCAATTGCTGGTTTCTTTTATTGGCAAGATGGATAAGGAACTGGGACTTATGGGCTATACCATTGATACAGTTAAAGCTGTTGATAAAGACAATTTCGAATTAAAAACACGAAGAATCGTTAAGGCTGGAAAGACAGGAAACCAAATGAGCATTATGATAAATCAAGCAAGAATTCATACGGATTTTAGCTATTTGAATAAATTAGTTGCTGATTACAATAAAAAGAAAAAGAACAATCCAGCATATATCGATCTTAGGTTCGACAAAATGATTGTATTAAAAGGTTAAATGTTAATTGAGAGGAGGTTTACAGGTGGCTAGAGAAAATATTATGGCGGCACTGGATATAGGTACAACAAAGGTTTGTTGTTTAATTGCTGAAATTCAGGAAGATAATACAGTTGAAATAATCGGTTTTGGAGAATCGCCATCTCACGGCATGAAAAGGGGTGTGGTTATTGACGTTGAAAGAACAGTAAGTTCGATTAAAACTGCCGTGGAAGAAGCGGAAATGATGTCGGGTACCAACATCGATGCAGTCTATGTCGGTATTGCCGGAAGCCATATTCAAAGTATGAACAGTCACGGAGTTATTGCTGTAAAAAATAACGTGGTTTCTGATGCTGATAAAGAACGTGTTGTTGATGCTGCCCGGGCGGTAAGTATTCCTGCCGATCGTGAGGTTATTCATGCAATTCCTCAAGAGTATATTGTTGATCATCAGGATGGAATAAAAGAGCCCAACGGAATGAAAGCTACAAGGCTTGAGGTAAATGTTCATATTGTTTCAAGTGCAGTCAGTTCAGCACAAAACATCGTGAACTGTGTTCAGAAATCCTCCTTGCAGGTAATTGATATTGTTATGGAGCAAATTGCATCAGCGGAAGCAGTTTTGACTGAGGATGAGAAGGAACTGGGAGTGGCTATCGTTGATGTTGGCGGTGGTACAACAGATATTGCCGTTTATCACACTGGTTATATTAAGCATACATCAGTAATTACTATCGGTGGTTTTCAGTTTACCTCTGACTTACAACATGCTCTGAGAACATCCTATAACGAAGCTGATACCATAAAAAAAGAATATGGATGTGCTCTGTTTGAAATGGCAACAGAAAATGAATTTGAAGTACATACTGTAGGAAGTGGTGAAACAAAAAAAGCAAATCAAAAAACTCTTGCAACCGTTTTGGAGCCAAGAGCAGATGAACTTTTTTCTTTGATTCAAAATGATTTGGAACAATCGGACAGTGATAACTGTTTAACAGGAGGAATAGTACTTACAGGAGGTTCAATCCTGTTGGAGGGAATAGACAAGCTTGCGGAAAGGGTTTTTAGCAGACCAGTAAGAATCGGTAAACCTATAGGTGTTACTGGGTTAAAGGATATGGTAAACAGTCCAAAATATTCAACAGCAGTAGGACTTCTTAAATACGGACTAAAAAGCAGAAAGTCGGGAAAAACCTACAACTTTACTGGAAGAAAAAGCTTTGATGCAGTTTATTCACGATTTAAGGAGATTTGGAAAGATTATTTTTAATGGGTAGATGAGTTGAAGAGTAGAGGCGTAAAGGTTTACTTTTCACTTTTAACTTTTTATAACGAATTTTTAACTTTTAAATAGACAACGTTTTTATTATTAATTATTTTTTTTAGGAGGTATTATTATGAGTAACCTGGAATTTGTTGAGAGTTTTTCTCAGGAACCAAAGATTAAGATTATTGGAGTTGGTGGGGGTGGAAGCAATGCTGTTGGAACGATGTTTGATAAAAAACTTGAGGGGGTAGATTTTTTAATTACCAACACTGACATGCAGGCTTTAAACAGATCTGGTGTTCCCACAAAGCTTCAATTGGGAGCTAACCTCACAAGAGGTCTTGGTGCTGGTTTTAATCCGGAAGTTGGTGAACTTGCTGCAGTAGAAGATAAAGAAAAAATTGCTGAATGGATTAACGGAGCTGATATGGTCTTTATTACTGCAGGAATGGGCGGCGGTACAGGTACTGGTGCATCCCCGATTATTGCCTCTGTTGCAAGAGAAAATAAAATACTTTCCATAGCAGTTGTTACAACACCATTTATGAATGAAGGTGATGAAAAAGAAAGAATAGCCTTGAAGGGTATAGAGGAATTAAAAAAGGTTGTAGATTCATTAATCATTATCCCAAACCAAAAGTTAGTGAACTTTTGTGATGAGGAACTCTCAATTTTTGATGCATTTAAAAAGGCTGATGAAGTTCTTTACCTCGCTGTTAAAGGAATATCCGATGTAATTAATAGCTATGGTTATATGAACATCGACTTTAATGATGTAAAAAGAATTATGCAGGAGCGAGGTATGGCACTCATGGGAATTGGTCGTTCAAATGGTAAAAACAGAGCAATTGATGCTGTGGAGAAGGCAATTTCTAGTCCGTTGCTTGATTGTGACATTAAAGGAGCAAAAGGAATTTTGATAAATTTCACTGGTAACCGTAACATGACCATGGAAGAAATTAACAACGCTGTTGAATTGGTTAAAAAAGAAGCTGCACCAGATGCCTATATTAAATGGGGTCTTGTCGAAAGTACCATGCAGTCGGAAGATGATATTGAGGTAACGGTAATAGCTACAGGTTTTGAGTCTTTTAATGATCGCAAAATAAAACAGGAGTCAGTATTTATGCAGTCTAATTCAAAAGCTGCTCATCAAAATCAGGTTGAGGAATATGAAGAGGAAGTTAAAACTCCTATGTTAAAGGTTGTGAATGGAAGTCCTATTGAAATAAATAGAAGTCCTTTCCCGACTGAAGGAGGCAGAGGTGTATCAAAGGATGTGAAAAATGATGCATCATATATGCATGATAAGTTTGCGGCAAAGTTTGATTACCCAACATATTTAAGAAAACAAAATAGTTAAAATTTTTTACTTTTTTGATGAAAAAAAGAAAGTTTTTTGAGACGATTTAAGTTAAAATTAGCTAAATTTAAATCGTCTGATTGAATTCATTCTTTAATGTTTTTTAGCTTAGGAGATACTATGGTTAAGGAAAATACCCCGGTAAAGGAGGTAAGAGCTTCCACTCAGGAAGAAGAGGATGAAAAGAAACTCCTTGACGATGCCTTTAACAATACGAAAAATCAGAACGATGCCCTTTTTAATGTTGTTTTAACTGAAGAAGAAGAGATAGAGGTCATAAATAAGTTCTTTGATTTGGACGAAGAAATACAGGGTGAAATGACCTCTGGAGAAATAACCAATTCCATTGATGAGACGATTAAAAATGATGATGAAATTCAGGAAGCAATCATAAAAAAGAATAAAACATAGGGTTAAAAGAAACATTTTTTCATCAGGCCTTATACAGGAACGCAATATGTGCGTTCCTGTTAATGAATGTAAAATTACACGGTTAACATAATCCTGTTTTTCGCAAAGCTCTTCCGAGAAGTTGACCACCTGTAATAGTGCAGGGGATAGTTCTTTCAACAGGTAAGTCACTCGTAGGGTCATAATTATCTTTACTGCTCAAGTCTATCACAAGTTCTTCCAGTACTTTTTCACCTCTGTCCCAGAAAATAAACATGTGTACATATTTTCTTTTTACTGGGATAACATTGCCTGTTTTTTCATCAAACGCTTCGTGAACCATTCCAAGGCATAAAGAATATTTGAACATTATTTCATCCTTTGGTTTACGAAAAATTAGTGACGTTGATAGGGGTGAATGTTGAAGCCAAATATCAAAGTTCTCCTCATTTTTTAACTTTTCGGCAATCGGTCTCAATTTTTCAAGAGTTTGATTCATAAGTCGTATGGTGGTTTTAGCCTTATCAAAAAAACCTGGGTAACCATTTCTTGAAACCAATTCCCATAAAGCCATAGCTGAGAAGCCACTTCTTGAGCCTGCGAAGGTGGAGTCTGGGGCACCTACATAGTCTGGGTTGTCAGGAGGTGTTACAAGATATTTTTGCTTCGACATATAAACACCTGTTGGAGAAGGAGAACCTGGCCATTTGTGTCCACTGGTAACGATAGAATGAACATAATCTAACTGAAAATCAAATATTGGTCCAGATTCAGAAAGTTTACCCTTTTTATGAAGCATTTGAACAAAGGGCATAAAAGAAGCACCTAAGGCTCCATCGACATGAATCCAATAACCAGTTCGGCGATCAAAACCTTCAGGAACAGGAGAACCAGGTTTAAAATAGGGCACTTCCCGGGTATCAAGTCCGTTTTCCTTAAGAATTGGCATAAGTCGATCACCAGCTTCTTTGACATTATCATATGCCCCTTTAAATGTTGTTCCATAGTTGAGAACAATGTAAGGAGGGTATCCTTTTTTTACAAAGAATTCCACAAGTTTAATCAGTGAATCGACATCAACAGACCCGTCTCCAGCGGGGTAATCTTTAGAAGGGGCTTGTGAAGGAACATATTCTGGCCAGCCAACATCCCAGCCATCTAACGGGCATTCTGTAGGGTATTTAAGCATTCCCTCATGATAAAAAGTTTTGACTCCCATTGCATTTACGGCTTTATCAACTGAGTAATGGGTGTCCTCTGTATAAAAAGCAATAGGTGTAAATGCATGTTGATCATCATCCGGCGCATCAGGTTTAAAGTATCTATATGACTGTTCATGAGGACTGTTACTCATTTCTTTAGTCGGGTCAATGACCAGTTGAATTCCAGAAAGATATTCCCGTGCGTTAAGGGTTGCGTAAAGGTTGCCCTCTGTGCTTCCCATAGACAAGCAGTATCCCCAGTATGATTCATCATCATTCATGACAGATGGCCATTTTGCATGCCAGAGAGCAGCAAAAAAATCAAGCATACATCGTTCTGCCTGTTTTGAATTAACAGTATAGTAGCCATTAACAAAAGGGTCTCCGATATTGTTGAGCATCATATCCAAAAAAGGCCGCATTTTGGGAAATTCCTGACGTTCTATAACTTGATAACCAAGAAAATTGTTTCTTTGTCTTTCTAAATATTTGGTTGTTTGCTCGAGAGTGTCATTTTGTTCTTTTTCTGTGAGTCCGTTGGGTGGTACTTCAGTAATTGAAACAGGAACATCTGCTTCCTGAAAAGGATATTTTTCCTGATCTTTATTGTATACTTCCATCGGATTTGCAGTGGGTTCACTGACAAACGGTTTATTGTTTGAGTCAAGAGCATCATCGGGGATTTGATCTATCCATGGTTTTTGGCTTGGTCCAAAAGGAATGTTTGGTACGGGTACGTTAGACATAAAATTTCTCCCACACAAAATTAATAGAAAAGTTATTGTAGTGAATTTCTGCAAAGTGCAGAGTGGTTATCTTATCTTATTATGTTTATCAAGTAAAGCGAAACTTTCGATAAGTTTTAAAAAAGGGGTGGTACGAGTTTGGTAGTTTAAGGATAGAGAGAAATGGCTAATGCTCATTTCTTAAATTGGTTGTTTTATGAGGGCTTCATTCCTCGTACCAAACGACTCGGTTTCTTCCTGTCTCTTTTGCTTTGTAAAGCATTTGATCTGCCTTGTTGAGGAGTTTTTCCCCGAAGCTTTCTGATGGAGGAATTTCAGTTGCACCCCCAATACTGATTGTCACCTTTTCGAAAATGTTGGACTTGCAATGAGTAAGATCAAGACTCTCGACGGTTGCACGCATAGCTTCAGCAATCATTTTGCCCCCATCAATTTCAGTATCTGGAAGCAATGCTACAAACTCCTCACCTCCATAACGAGCCACAATATCGCATGATCTGTTCAATGATTTACTAAGCCCGAGGGCAACTTTTCTCAAGACACAGTCTCCAGCGGTGTGTCCATAGTGGTCGTTGTAAAGCTTAAAATAATCAACATCAACCATAATAATGGATACAGGGGCTTTGCTTCTCATACAGCGAAACCATTCTTTTTCAAGTGACTGTTCAAAGCTTCTGCGGTTGGGAATTTCTGTGAGTCCATCAATATGTGCTAGTCTTTCCAATAATCGACGTTGCCTGACTGAACGAAGGTGGTTTCTAACTCGAGCCTCAACAATTGCCGGGTGAAATGGTTTTGAAATATAATCTGCTGCCCCCAAGTCCAGTCCAGTCTGCTCATCTTCAGTAGAATCAAGACCCGAAATAAAAATAACTGGGATGTTTCTCGTTTTGTCATCGTTTTTGAGCATTTTGATGGTTTCGTGTCCATCCATGACGGGCATGATGACATCCAGTAAAATTAAATCTGGGAGAAACTCCTGCGCTCTTGCCAGAGCTTGTTTACCATCTTTGGCAAGAATAATGCGATATCGATCTTTTAAAAGCTCATTTAAAAGTACCCTGTTGCTTTTTTCGTCGTCAGCAACAATAATTACCTGTTTTTCTTCAACCATCGTATTTTTACAATTCTTTTTTAATTTCTTTTAGGAGTAACAAGGCTCTTTCATACTCAATATCTTCAATTAATTCATTAAGTTCAGAGACCTTGTTCTTAATTTCTTCTGGAATGTTCAACTTCGATACTTTTTCAATTACCGTTTCTGCTTCTGAATCGTGTTTGCTGAGAAATCTTTCCAGAGTATCAAAGAGTTCCTTTATCTTTTCTTGAGAGTTATTCTCTTCATGTGCTGCTGTTTCTTCTGAGGAGGGTAAATTTTGTAAAGAAACTAAAATTCTTTCAAGTTCCTTTTTTAAGCGTTCAATAAGGGGAAGTTCAATCTTTGAATCGGCAAGAAGATACTCTACTTCCTGTCCTATTTTTGAAAGTTCCAATGCTCCAATTGAAGCAGAGGCTGACTTTATCGTATGAACAACTCGGTGCGCTTCTTTAATATCGCCACTCTCAATAAGGACGTTCAATCTGCTTGCAGCATCTCCAAATTCAGTCTGAAACATCCTCATGATTCTCAGATATAATTCTTTATTGTTCATATTTGTCTTTAGCCCTATCTTTGTATCAATTCCATCAAGTTGGATAAATTCATCAGGCTCTTCAGGTTTTTCAGTCTTTTTTTCCGGCTTTGACTCTCCTGTTTTTATTTTTATCCATTTATCAAGGGTTTCAAACAATATTTCAGGGTCTATTGGCTTTGTTACATGATCGTTCATACCGGCCTCTATACTTTTTTCTCGGTCACCAACCATTGCATGAGCCGTCATTGCGATAATAGGAAGGTCTTTATAGGCTTTATCTGAACGAATAAGTTTTGTTGCGGTAATACCGTCCATTTCAGGCATCTGTATATCCATAAGAACCAGATTGTAGTTTCCTGCCTTTACTTTTTCCACGGCTTCTCTTCCGTTTGTTGCAATGTCAACATTTACCCTAGCTTCTTTGAGGAATTCAATGGCAACTTCACGGTTTAGTGGACTGTCTTCTACCAGTAGAATATTAGCTCCAACCATTGTGGTCAGACCTTTATTTTCTTTCTTAACTTTTTGTCGATAATCTTTTCTCAGTTCAGTAATTTCATCGTTTAACAATGACTCAACAATAGTATCATGAAGAATTGATTCATTAACCGGTTTCGTAAGTAAATGACCTATGCCAACATCAGTGAGCAAACCAGATACCTCCTCCTGTCCATATGCCGTAACCATAAGAATTGACGGGATTTCGTTAAAACCTCCTTTTTCCCTTATATAACGGGCAGTTTCAATACCATCCATTCCAGGCATATTCCAGTCAAGAAGAACCAGCTTATAACAATCATTTTCCTCTTCCGCCTCTCTCAGTTTAGCCAAGGCAACCATACCATCTTCAGCTGTATCCGGTCGCATTCCAAAACCCAGAAGAATATGGGTAAAAACCTCTCTGGCTGAAGAGTTGTCATCAACAATTAAAACTCTCATATTTTTCAGTTTTTCAATTAAAAAAGGAGAGGTCTCTTCACCAATTCCAAATTGGGCGGTAAAAATAAAACGGCTTCCCTTTCCCATTTCGCTCTCAACA
>JADGAW010000329.1 GCA_015231815.1 Nitrospinota bacterium | reverse complement strand
TAATTGGTTTTTATCTCTATTTTTCAGTTGATGCTCAGAGTAGTTTTTCCCTAATACATTTGTTTTAATACATTTTTTCGTACTTCATACTTTTTTTAATAATGTGCCTAAACATCATGAGTATAATAGGAAAAAACCACTAAATGGATAATGATGTTTTATTTAAGGGTATTTCACTTTTTTAAGATTGTAGTTCTCTCCCTCTTTCTTGTATGCTTTAGTTTCCAAATAGTTCCACTTTACGCAGAAGACTTTGAAATAATGAATGTCAAGTGGGATAAAAATGGTAAATCCAATATAACCTTAGTTGAAATCCCCAAAGATGCTGAGGTGAGAATAAGAGTAAACAAAAAGACCGAATTCTTTGGAAACCTTATTGTTCTTTTTGAGTTTACAGAAAATAATATGGAATACCGCTCACCTTTTGGTCCACCAGGAATAGTTTGTGAAACATGGAAAGAGGCAGCAATATCTGAATCACAGATTCTCACCTTCACATTGCCGAAAGCAATGTTTGTCGGAATTGGTATTGATTCCGGAGATGGTTCTTTATATGAAAATAGTACTTTGGAAAAATCAGGGGATTTTTATCACATGATATTTGAAAAAGGAACAGCTATCTGGGATATTGATGTGAAGGTGGTAAATAAAAAATTTTAGTTACGAAGACAGAAAATTTAAGAATCGAAAATTAATTGTCCATTTTTATTTCTGACCCAAGTGACCAACGCCAATCATCTAAACAGGAAGTAAATAATTATTGATGTATGATGCAAAAGGAAGGATTCTCATATGCTAAAATAACGCACTTTTTTCCTCACTTAACCATGGTATGTAGTTTTAAAAGCCTAACATCATTCTCTCCACATGAAACTTGATACAATTCGAAATTTTTCCATAATAGCGCATATTGACCATGGAAAATCCACTCTTGCCGACCGATTTATAGAAAAGCATGGTGCTATCACTCAACGTGAGATGAAAAGTCAGGTACTTGACAGTATGGATATAGAACGTGAGCGTGGAATTACCATTAAAGCTCAGACGGTAAGGCTTAAATACAAGGCAAAGAATGGAAACGAGTATGGTTTTAACCTTATAGATACTCCGGGACATGTTGATTTTTCCTATGAAGTTTCCCGATCACTTTCTGCCTGTGAAGGTGTTTTGCTCGTGGTTGATGCAGCACAGGGAATTGAAGCACAAACTCTGGCAAATGTTCATATTGCAATAGAACAAGGGTTAGAAATTATTCCGGTAGTTAATAAGATTGACCTTCCAGCTGCTGAACCTGAAAGGGTTGCAAATCAACTTGTTGATCTTATTGGAATTGATGAATCTGATGTTATTTTCGCCAGCGCAAAATCAGGAATTGGTATTGAAGATATCCTTGAAGCAGTGGTGGAAAGAATTCCTGCCCCTGAAGGAGACCCTTCCCTTCCCCTTGAAGCACTTCTTATAGATTCCTGGTACGATGTTTATCAGGGAGTTATTATCATCGTCAGAGTAATAAACGGAACTCTGAAAAAAAATGAAGATATTAAGCTTATGATGGTTAATAAGAAGTTCGAAACTCTCAAGATAGGTGCTTTTACTCCCTTTTCGACAGACTATCCATCAATCTCTGCCGGAGAAGTGGGGTTTATTATTGCCGGTATTAAGGATGTTGCAGATGCAAAAGTTGGTGATACCATTACAACTGCGGTAAATGGAGTAAAAAAACCTCTGGCTGGATTTGTTGATATAAAACCAATGGTTTTTAGCGGACTTTTTCCCATTGATGGAAACCAGTTTGAACCTTTACGGGAAGCCTTAACAAAGCTTAAATTAAATGATTCAGCACTCTCATTTGAAATGGAAACTTCTGCTGCTCTCGGGTTTGGTTTTCGTTGTGGTTTTCTCGGACTTCTTCACATGGAAGTTACCCGGGAACGTTTGGAACGAGAATTTAACCTCGCTTTAATTTCAACGGTTCCGACAGTAATTTACCAAATTGTTGCCAAGGACGGATCAATTATTGAGGTTTCAAACCCCTCTCAATTACCGGATCCGGGAAAAGTTGAGCAGATTAAAGAACCGTTTATTTCAGCATCAATTCTTACGCCAACAGATTATATCGGTGCAATAATGGCTCTTTGTCAGGAAAAACGGGGAATACAAAAAAAAATGGAATATATTGACGAAAAAAGGGTAAACCTTCTTTATGAACTTCCCTTTAATGAAGTGGTACTTGATTTTTTCGATAAATTAAAGTCCATTTCTCAAGGATATGCTTCTCTGGATTATGAACTCATTGGTCATAAAGCTTCTGCAATGGCAAAGCTTGATATTCTTCTGAACGGCGAACCTGTAGATGCTCTTTCGATTATTGTTCACAAGGATAAAGCTTACGCAACCGGTAAAGTAATTACGGAAAAAATGAAGGAAATTATTCCAAGACAAATGTATGAAGTAGCTATTCAGGCAGCAATAGGAGGAAAAATCATTGCCCGTGAAACTGTTAAGGCAATGAGAAAGAATGTTACGGCAAAATGTTATGGAGGAGACATTACCCGTAAACGAAAATTATTGGAGAAACAAAAAGAAGGAAAGAAGCGCATGAAACAAATCGGGCGTGTTGAACTCCCTCATGAAGCCTTTCTTGCTGTTCTCAAAACCGACTAATTCCTTCCCCTGTATTCCAAAGTCTCAGCAAATGACAACCTTTAAAACCTGAGAGCTTTTACCTCTGAGAAATAGAGATAAAAACCAATTAACTATGCTTGTCCCATCAATTATCAGATTCTATCTCTA
>JADGAW010000328.1 GCA_015231815.1 Nitrospinota bacterium | reverse complement strand
ATAAATAATTGTTATATTTTTCTTCAAGATAGGCAGCTTTACTAAAAATTTCTATTGTTGCTTCCGGATAAAGATTTTCTAGAGAGAGGCGGATAAAGTCAAATTGAGCTGTCCTGCAAAACTTGCATAAAATAATTTTTTTTGTATTAGATGGTATCCTCTTGTTGAGAGAAACCATTGTTTTTTTATTGTTAACAGGAGTGAAAATATAATCTATAAATGAAACCTGTTCTGTCAGGGTATATCCTATTTCGAGGAAAAAATCTTCTATCTTTTTCAATGATGAGCCAAACCTTGAAGCACATTCATTTACCTCTAAGATAATCACAGGCTTATTCTTTATAATAGTTTCTCGTGCTCCTTTCAAAACATTGAGCTCATAGCCTTCAGTGTCTATTTTAATAAGATCAACATCTCTATATCCAAAACTATCCAGTCTTTTAGTTTTTACCGAATACTTTCCTGCCTTATCTATTGATGCAGTACCAACATTTCCTTCATTAAGAATACTCATTCTCTTGCTTTCTTCATCGTTTCCTAAAGCAAAAGGAATTAACTCTACATTATGCAAACCTTCAATATTTTTTTTCAGACATTCCCGGTTAAGTCTTAAAGGCTCAAAAGATACAACTCTGTTGAAATATTTTGCCATATACATTGTCCAAACTCCTACATGCCCACCGACATCTATGAATGTTTTTCTTCTCAAAGTTTTTTCTATAACTTTTGATCTTTGATAAAACTCAAACTGTGGACTAATAGGAAAATGATCTTCTGATGGTACCCAAATGCCATTTGTCTTCTTCATTTCATACTATTTCGTTATATCCTTGGGGTAATTAAATGCAATTGTTTTGGTTTTGTTTTTTCAAAAATACATTTTGAAAACCCACCTTCTGAAACACCAATTTCAGCGACAATTGCTTGTTGCGGCATAAATGTCATTAACACATCACGTCTAAAAGGAAGAACCAACATTGCTCTTTAAGTTTTCATTGAGTTAATATTTTCTTTCATCAAAAGTCGGATATATGCAAAGGCAAATTTATGGTCGATATTGTAATGCACTGCTTGTTTGAAATTATTTAAAGCATTTTTTGTATTTTTTTTATAAAGTGATATCTCGCCTAAGTGAAAATAAATATTCCCCCTAAATTTTGGCTCAATATTTTCATCTAACAATTGGTAATAATTTTTTTCAGCTTCTCGAAAATTACCACCTAATTTAAACATTGACGCCTTATTGTATGTGTCAACTATCACATTAGAGCGATTTATGGTTATTTCCTTTACAAATGAAAGACTATAATTCTTTAGATTGATTAATGAACAATTCATACAAACATAAGGAAGATCAGTTTTTTTTGAAGAATGTAAAAACCTTATATAACGCATTGGAAAGGAGTTCCATGAAGCTTTGTTTGAAACTTTTCCATTATCACCAGGATAAGTAATTTTTCCCGGGCATGCAGATGGTTTTGGTTGGTTATTAAAATAAGTACTTTTATTAATTAGATGGCAAGTCTGTTCCTTTTTTAACTTTTTATTTCTTTGATAGAAAGTTACTTTTAATCCTTTTTTATTCCAATCAGCGATTATTTTATTAATTTTTCTATAATTCTCATCAAAATCAAAGAAGATAGATTTTTGGTAATTTTCAGTTTTAAAGAACCCAGCCGGTAAAAGATTAATTTCTTGAATGTTGTTTCTTAAAGAAGCTTCAAAAATCGCTTCCAATTTGTTTATTATGTCTTTGTCTAAATATATTGAAACTTTTTTTGTGGTGCATCTTAAACCAGAGTTCTTTTCTAGTACATTAAAGTCATTTAAAACAGTTTGACATTTTCTAACGATATCCGTAGTTTCATCAAAGTGGTCGTTACTCATTAAAAGGCTAACTGAGTTAAATTTAATTTTTTTTAATTGCTCCTTAATACTATTAAAAGCATCTATTGAGGCAGTCAAATCGACTATTATATTTTCATCAACATTGAAGATGTCAAAAGAAAAATTACTTTTAATCAAAGGGGTTTCAAGAAAGATAGAGACCAACTCAATATCTTTGAGGAAAGATTGCACCTTTTTAAGTTCTTTTTTTATGGATATAAGACCGAATTTATTCTCAACATTTTGATAAAAAAAAGAAGAAGACATGCTTATTTTTTTATCTGAGATAAACAAATATGCTGATTTTGGAAAGGGCTTTTTATAATCTTTTAACGGTAAATATCGGTCATTTGATCTATGCAGCAGTTCATTTAATCGATCTAAGTGAAGCTTATTGCTGCTGCTTATTAGGCTTTTTGCTCTCTTTATATCATCGTCCAAAATAGCCTTCAGAATAAGTTCCTTATAACCTTCCGTTTCATGAGGTTTTATTTTTGAGGAGCCGAGCAACAATTTCCATTCATCTATATTCTTTGCTATTTCCAATATACCTTTATGTTCATCAAGCAAGGACTCTATTAAAGAACGCCATTCCTTATTTTGTTTAATTTTGTCAGTATTTATGTAATGAATAAATTCGGGAAAATCATTTTCCTGCAATATTTCAAACGGTATTTTCATTTTTGTTACAGCGACAGCTAAGGCAATCTGCTCGGTATAGTAACTACACTCTTCCATAAGCCGCTTTTGATCAATTTTTTTATAACAATCCAGCCAATTTTTATAAAGCTCTTGAGCGTATTTTGTATCTATTGCTATAAAGCTTGCCTGAAAGTAGGGAGGTGTGAAAGTAAATGATTTGTTGATATCATCATATA
>JADGAW010000327.1 GCA_015231815.1 Nitrospinota bacterium | reverse complement strand
GAATAATACAACTCAGTCAGTTTCTACTGCAACGAGCAGTATAGATCTTAACAGTGCCATTAGTCCTCCACAGCTTACATCAACGATGACGTTAGGACTTAACCTTTCTGCTGCTGCAACTGCAGGTTCGACCTTCCAGTCGTCTTTGACAACATATACCAGTCTTGGTGAATCAAATACAACCACCTTTACCTTTGTAAAACAAAGTGCTGGCGTATGGAACTGGGGTGTTTCTTCCTCAATTGCTGCAAGTACAAGTTCTGGTACATTAACGTTTGATTCTACCGGTAGCCTTGTAGGATCGACGCAACCTGTTGGTGGTGTTGCAGGAACAACAGATCCGTCTATTGTTCTGACTGGTTTTACTTCAGGTGCAGCAGATCAGACAATTAATTGGGATTTATTTTCTGCACTTGGTACATCCAACGGTGATGTAACAATGTACGATGGTTCATCTTATGTCAAAACAATCACTCAGGATGGTTTTGGTCAAGGTGACCTGACAAATGTATTAATAGATGGAGATGGCTTTATTCAGGGAACCTTTTCCAATGGTGTTGTGCAAAACATTGCTCAACTTTCCATTGCAAACTTCCCTTCTCCATGGAACCTCAACAGAGTTGGAGGAACCTTATGGTCAGAAACAAATGCTTCTGGAGCAGTTATTAACGGTTTGGCAAATGCCGGAGGTAACGGTTCAATAGTCGGAAGTACACTTGAAATGTCAACTGTTGATATGGCAACTGAATTCTCGAACATGATTCAATATCAAAGAGCATATCAGTCAAGTTCCAAAGTTATTACAACAGCGGATCAAATGCTTCAAGATGCCATTAACTTAGTGCGGTAGTTTTTACTTCTGCAATCTCCTTCACATTCCCTGGCAATAACGGTATTGCCAGGGGCTTTTTTGCCATCATGTTGACATTCATATTCCAGAGAATGCCAACAAAGTTCGTGTGCAAAATAGTTTGCTAAAGGATGTTCTTCTGAAAAATGAGTTTCAGAATGACCTTATGGAACAGTTTCCAGAGCGCAGTCATTGAGAAAAACTTCTATCTCGAAATCACTGCTTTCTGAAAAAGGTACCATAACCTTTTTAAACAAAACTTTTATATATTTAAAAAATGAATACCATGTGGAAAGATTTAATTAAAAAGAAATCAATCTATATTCTCTCGCTTATAGGGATTTTCCTCTATATTTCCGGTTGTGGGGTAGTAAATGATTTGCGCTACAACGTAACCTACGAAAGAAATTACCCAAATCTTCCTAACAAAGAATATAAAGGGTACTCAAGAAGTAAAGCGAGAGGTATCTTTCATACCATCAAGAAAGATGAAACCCTCTATAGTATTGCAAAGACCTATCGGGTAAGCCCTATAATTTTAAAAAGAAAAAACCATATATCTGACCCAACAGAAATTCCTTTAGGCTATCAATTATGGATTCCCGGTGCAAGAAAAGAACTCCGTGTTGATACCAGCAATACAAGAAAATTACAATATGCATCTCAAAGGATTAACAAACCGTATAAGAGAAATTATCCTCAAAGGGAGCATACTACATTACCAAGATATACTTCTAACAGCAAATACCTTTGGCCCGTTGAAGGAGGAGTTGTAACCTCAAAATTTGGGTTCAGAAGAAATAAAAAACATGACGGACTTGATATTGGTGCCCCAATTGGCAGAAGAATATATGCCGTAGAAAAAGGAAAGGTAATTTTTAGCGGCTATGGTCCTACAGGATATGGAAAACTTGTTCTTATCAAACATGACAACCGAATGGTTACTGTTTATGCCCATTGTTCATTAATTTTAGCGAGAAAAGGACAAATGGTTCAAAAAGGTCAGGTAATTGCCAAAGTTGGTAATACAGGACGTTCAACAGGACCACACCTCCATTTTGAAGTTCGAGTGGACAGAAAACCCAGAAATCCGTTAAAATACATTCCTTCAACACCATCAGGTGTTCATTACGCAAAAAAATAACGTATCTTTTTGTATCTCAAGACGTAACTTTTCTTAGTATGAAAGACCTAAGTAACGTTATTGCATCGTGATGAAATGTAACCATTATTTATTTAACGTGGAGAACAAATGTCAGATTTAAGCTCATACATTAGGGATATTCCCGACTTTCCTAAAGAAGGAATTATTTTCAAAGATATAACCACCCTTCTGCAAAACAAAGATGCCTTCAAAGAAGCAATTGAAGCAATGGCTTCCCCTTTTAAGGATAAAAAAATTGATATTGTTGTTGGCATGGAGGCAAGAGGTTTTATTTTCGCCCCGGCACTGGCTTATATTCTAGGTGCTGGGACTGGGCTTATCAGAAAACCAGGAAAGCTTCCCTATAAAACAGACTCTGTTTCCTACGACCTTGAATATGGCTCAAATACTCTGGAGATGCATATAGATACCATTAAGGAAGGTGATAACGTTCTTATTGCAGACGATCTTCTTGCTACAGGTGGTACATTAGGAGCAGCTATTGAACTTGTTGAAAAACATGGAGGGAAAATAGCAGGAATAACCTTTATGATTGAGCTTTTGTTTCTCAATGGTGCTGAAAAGTTCAAAGACTACAATCTACATTCGATCATAAAGTATTAGCCTCTTCCTAAAGGTTTAACTATTCAGCAATTGTGATTCTGCTTTATCGGAACTCTACATGGATAAGCTTGCTGCGCAACAAAATTAAGTTCTTTCTGAATTTTGGTTAAACTTTTTCATTCTTTATAGTAAAATATCGACCCTTTAAAAGTGTTCCCCGATAGCTCAGTTGGCAGAGCAGATGACTGTTAAT
>JADGAW010000326.1 GCA_015231815.1 Nitrospinota bacterium | reverse complement strand
TAAACTATGTTCTCAGGCTTGTTATGTAACCACAAAGACACTAAGGCAGAAAGAAGAGCTGGAATGTAGAGCTTTTTCCTGCCTTTTGAAATGAATTTTGTGCTTCAGATTTTTTAAAAGAATAGGTGGAAAATACTAATTTTAATTTAATGATATGAAACAGGAAGAAAAAGATCAGGACGAAATATTGGAACTTATTTGGACATGTAAAGAATCAGGAAAACAAGGAAAAGATGAAATCAATAGATTGATGAAAGCAGAATCATTAAAGGAAAATCTCTATAAGGAATTAATAGAGATGGGCTTTATTGAGGAAAAGGGAAATGATGTATTCCTAACGGGTACCGGAGAAGACAGAGCCCGAAGGGTTATTCGGCAACACCGTCTTGCTGAAGTGTTGGTAACAAACGTTTTAGGCGTTGCCGGTGATGATATGGAAAAAAGTGCCTGTGCTTTTGAACATTCGCTGGTTCCGGAAATTACCGAAGGAATTTGTACCCTTTTAGGACATCCGAAATCATGCCCCCACGGAAAACCAATTCCTAAAGGTGCTTGCTGTGACGATTCGAAAGAACATCATATCAGTGAGGCAATTATTCCTTTGACAGCGGTGAAAATGGGACAGGAAGTTAAGGTTTCTTACTTAAACAGTTCTCAGGAAAAAAGGTTGCATTATTTAAGCTCTATTGGAGTAAACCCAGGGGCTACCGTAAAGCTTCATCAAACATACCCGTCATTTGTCATTGAATGTGGTAACACACAAATCGCAATGGAAGATAAAATAGCCGAAGACATTTATGTCTGGAAACATGAATAATATATGGTATATAATTTGTTCTCACTCATGTTTGCTGATTGTGAGATTCTTTCTCATGATTACAGATTGTTGCAGAACATAAAAGAAAGGGGTTCCATTGAAAGATAATGATATAAAAATTCTCATTGTTGACGATATTTTTACTATGCGGCGGTTTAACCGAAACCTTCTCCAAACGATGGGATATACCAATATCGATGAGGCAAAGAACGGAAAAGAAGCAATACAGAAGATTGATAATGTTGCGGATCTTCCCGGAAAGGAATTTGTTGTTTGTCTCTGTGACTGGAACATGACCCCGACCTCAGGACTAGAAGTTTTAAAGCATGTACGGGGAAAACGAGAAACCAAAGATATGATTTTCATCATGGCAACCGCTGAGCAGACACAGGATCATATTCTTACAGCCGTTCAGGCAGGAGTAGATAATTATGTGGTTAAACCCTTTAACCAAGAGACACTCAGGGACAGGTTCAGAGCAACAGCAGAAAAGTTCGTTAAACTGGGAAATCAGGAATTCTCACAGGCAAAAGAATTAAGGGAAAATGGAGAGGCAGATGAAAGCGTTAACGAAAAACTAGCAAAAGCACACTCCTTATTTCTTAAGGCAAAAAATCTTTGTTTTTGGGCTATTCAGCCCTTATATGCCCTTGCAAAATATTATGCTTATGCGAAAAAATATCAGGACGCTATTGACTCCCTGAATATGGCACGGAAAATAGAGTTTGGTAATCAGCAGGTACAAATCCTCCTCGCCGAATGTTATTTGAAAATGAGGGATTATGGCAAGGCTCTTGCCGTTTATAGAACCCTCTCATCACTGAATCCAGAAAATATCGATTATCTTCAGCATGTTGGGGAATTGTCATTAAAACTCAAGAAGTTTCCCGAAGCTCTGGCAGCACTTAATAAGGCTGCAAGCCTTTCTGAAAAGGATGAAAGTGTAGGGAAGAAAAGACTTGCCAGTCAACACAAAGGAGTTGGAGAAGCTCATCGAGAAATTGCTGCACGAAATAAAGGTGATAAAGAATCTTTGGAAAATGCGGAAAAAGCATTGAATAAATCAATTGCATTTGATCCGCAACTTATTTCGGCTCGTTATAACCTGATGATGGCTTATAAAATGGCGGGTAAACCAGAACTAGCGTTACAGGCTCTTAAGCAAGCACAGGAGGTTAGTCCCCAAACTTCAGAGGATTGGGTGGAGTTGGGGAAAATATATATTGAAGAAAATGATGCAAAAAAAGCTGCCTTTGCTTTTAGTAATGCACTTAAGGGGCAAGACGATGAAACCAGCGGAAAATTATGGGAGGACATAGGAGAGGCTTATTACAAAAAAGGTATGATTGAAGAGGCAATCAAATCTTTTGAAGCTTCCATTAAGTCAAGACCCGGAGTTTTAAGAACCTACAACCTCTTGGGAATTGTTTATCGGAAAAAAGGTGATGTTGTCAAAGCTATTGAGTCATACGAAAAAGGTATTGAAAATAACCCTCATGATGAAGGACTCTGCTATAACATCGCTGTAGCACTTTTAGAAAACAAAGAAGAGAGGAAGGCAAAAGATTATTTGTTAAAAGCAATAAAAATAGAGCCAGACTTCCCAGAAGCAAAAGAAATGTTGGAAAAATTAAGGTAATGATAAAATGTTTGATTCTTTTAACGCTTGGAAGACAATAACGTTTGAAGGTAAAAAGATAAAAACGCAATTAATTGAGTTCTATTTTTATTATGTGTGCTAAAATTTTTTTCAACCCTTCAACCCTTCAACCCTTCAACCCTTCAACCCTTCAACCCTTCAATGGATTGTTGAGTATGTATCATGACTGACGAACATATTAAAAATACGATAGCAGATTTTTGTGTTAAAAAAGAAAAAGATGATCGTATTACAAAGGAAAAAACCCAAAAGGCTGAAAAAGAAAAAAGAGACTTGGAGTATAAAGCTCGTAATGGTGGATTTCTTGGTCTTTTAAGACAACTTTTTACATAATTTTTTAACTTATAA
>JADGAW010000325.1 GCA_015231815.1 Nitrospinota bacterium | reverse complement strand
TTAACTTTGGTAATATCACAAACTACCAGCTTGAAATAACTAATAAAGAGGGAAAGCGAAAGAAAATTATTTGGAATTCAAACTATCTTTTTGCAAAAACCGGAGAAGTGATTGAAGAGATTGGTTTTGGATTAGATGTTTATTATAAGAATATAGAAGTAAAAAGTTTAGTTAAGAACAATCAGGAGTTACAAGAAGATCATAGAATTGCTAAACTGGGAAGCTGGCACTGGAATATTCGAGAAAATAAGCTTTGTTTTCCCAGCCAGACGTACTTTTCACTGGGAATAGACCTTGATGGATTTAACGGAAAATTTGAAGACTATCTTGAAATAATACGCATTAAAGAGAAAGAATTA
This sequence comes from Nitrospinota bacterium, assembly GCA_015231815.1. Taxonomy (GTDB): domain Bacteria; phylum Nitrospinota_A; class JADGAW01; order JADGAW01; family JADGAW01; genus JADGAW01. The sequence continues at coordinate 2,470 of JADGAW010000325.1, read as the reverse complement.
ATCAATCAAATAATCTCTGATATTATTGAGAATGATTGCCCGTGCGATTTTTACTACAGAATCACCCTTCCTAACGGGAGTGAACGAATAATTCGCCAATTAGGAGAGGTAACGCATTATGAAAAGGGAAAACCAGTAGAAATGGTGGGCACAATTCAGGATATTACCAAGTGGAAAATGAGAGAACAAACCCTGAAGAAAGACAGTCATGAGCTTGAAGAACGAGTTAAGGTTCGAACAAAAGAGTTATTGAAAACAAACCTTGAACTTGAACAGGATATAGCAAAAAGAAAGAAAACAGAAATATTATTGAAAGCAAAATCAAAGGAACTGACGGAATTTAATAAAAACCTAGAAATAAAAATCAAGGAAGAAATTGATAAAAGAAGGGAAAAAGAGCGAATGTTAATCCAGCAGTCTAAATTAGCTGCTTTAGGTGAAATGATAAATGCCATTGCTCACCAATGGCGGCAGCCATTGAATAGTTTGGGGTTGGCAATACAAAATATTGAAGACTCTTTTGATTATGGGGATCTAACAAAAGAAACCATATCTAAATTGGTGAATGATTCAATGAGAGATATAAATTTCATGTCTGAAACAATTGATGATTTCAGGAATTTTTTTAAGAAAAGTAAGGAAAAAGTTTCCTTTAGCCTCAACGATGCAATTAAAGAAACAATCAGACTCAGTAATCCTCAATTTACAAATCACTCTATTAACCTTCTCTATAATAATAAGTCAAAAGAAGAAATACATATATTAGGGTACCCAAACGAATTTAAGCAGGTTTTATTAAATATAATTTCCAACGCTAAAGATGCAATTTGTAAAAAATATCCAACTCTCAATGAGAGTGAAGAATGCATAGGGAAAATCTCAATAACGATGAGCAGCAAGGACAACAACGTTCAAATTGATATTGAAGACAATGGGGGAGGTATAGAAGAAGAATTTCTTGAAAAAATTTTCGAGCCTTATTTCACGACAAAAGAAGATGATAAAGGAACTGGAATTGGTCTTTATATGTCTAAAACAATTATTGATAAAAATATGAAGGGCGAATTATCCGTAAAAAATGGAAATGAAGGTGCTATTTTCACCCTTTCCTTAAAGGCTCATTAATTGAACTCAAATAATGTTAGTTTTTCTGTTGCAAAAGAGTTCATGTTTCGTAATCAGAATTTATTGGTGATGGAGCTTTCCTAAAATTGTAAATTTTCTTTTAATACTGAGACCGTCTTCATCAACAATTGTCAAGGAATGGTTGCCAAAAGAAGGACTTACGGCAATTTGATGAAAGTCTTTTGTGGAACCTATATATTCATTATCGATATGCCAGTAAATTGTTTTCTGGCGAACCCGATGAACTGCTTCGAAAATAACCTTTCCCTTCGTTTCATTTAATTCTATTGGTACATATATCTTCGCATTTTCGTGTGGTGAGAGTAAATCCATCCCCTTTTTGTTTTCCGGAAGAGAAGCAAGACAATCCTTTCTATACTGAGGAGGTGGCTGGTAAGTAAGGTTGTTTAATCGATAGTGCCATTCCTCAATGGGAGGCAAGATAAACCAATTTACCGGTTTCATTTTATAAGGAGACTCACAACCTCCGTGTACACGATATTCTCCTTTTTGGTCTAAATGAATTAAGGTATGAAATGGACATGGCTTTGTTTTTATTCCTTGCGCCATAACATAAACCCGTTCTTTTTTTTCACATCGTTCTGTTGCTCTGTAACCGCTTATAGAGCAAACCTCGATTTCCACCATTTCTCCCTCAGGTTTTTCAAACCATTTGTTTTCTCTGGGTAAAACATCAAAAATCTCAAACATTATAGGAGCGGCAGCTCTTGTTCCTATAAGTTCAGGTCGCCCTTCCCCATCAGCGTTACCTACCCAAACAACAACGGTGTATTTGGGGGTTGTTCCAACTGACCAGGCATCCCGAAAACCAAAACTTGTTCCTGTTTTCCAGGCAACTTTTCCTGATGAAGAAAAATACTTCCAATGACCTTCACTTTCGGGTCGCTCAACATTTTTCATCGCCTCAAAAGTTAACCAAATCGCTGCTGGATTGAAAATTGGTCGGGCATGAGGTGAATAGCTCTTTTTTAGCTTTCTTTCAGGCAAGTATGATGGGGGTAAGAAAGAATAGTCAGTATCGCCAAACCAACCGGTTTCATTATGAGTCTTTAAAATCCTTGCCATTGACGAATAAACTCCGGCGATATCCCAAGGAGTAACTTCAGCTCCTCCTAATATCAACGAAAGTCCATAGTGGGAGAAGTTTTTGTCGAGGGTGGTTATTCCAACTTTTTTCAAAATATGGTAAAAGGGAGCGAGTCCATATTCTCTTAGCATTAACAAGGCAGAAACATTTATTGACCTTGATAAAGCCTCATCTGCATGAACAACCCCAGAAAAACGTTTGTTGAAGTTCTTTGGAGAAAAGCCATCGATTGTAACA
>JADGAW010000324.1 GCA_015231815.1 Nitrospinota bacterium | reverse complement strand
TCAAAAAACTCTTTCCTTAAAGCCAGATTTGGGAGATATTTTGGTTGAGATGGGAACCCTCTCTCAGGAAACATTAGAGGAAAAACTCAAGGAATATAAAAGCTTTGTCCAGCAATTTGAGAGTATCAAAAAAACCTTGGCTCAATTAACCATGTTTAAATCCCTTGATGAAAACTCAATTGATTACCTTTCTTATATACCTGAGAAGGTGAAGGCTAATGCAGGTCAACATATTATTCAACAAGGAGATGAGTCCGATTATTTTTATTCTGTAATTAAAGGAGCGTTAAAGGTAACAATTAACAACTCTGAGGGAGAAGAAGGAACATATATTACCTCAATTAATTCAGACGATATTTTTGGCGAAGCAGCCATCTTTGGCATTGATAGACGAAACGCAAATATAATTGCAACTGAAGAATCCGAACTTCTACGTTTTAATAAAGACGACTTTATAACTTTTTTACAAAAATATCCAAAATCATCACAACCTGTCCTTGTTCATATTCTCAGAAGGCTCCTGTTTAAGCTCAATGCCGTAAATAAAAAGGCTGCATCTCACCAAAGGCAGGTAGTGGGACAAGACGAAATAAACAGAGCCATCGACCATTTTTTTAAACAAAAAGACAAAATGGTTTAGCAATTGGCTTTAAAATAGTTTAACGAGAAAAAGAGCAGAGAAAACATCGTTTGAATACCATGATGCTTTATTTCATCTGTACCTCTTAACTCTTAATAGTAATTGAGAAAAAACTTTTGAATAAAAATAATTTTATTGCTGAAATTCTTGCTTCTGGTGGACCAAGGCATGGAAAGTCAGAAGAACTTTGTGAAGATGCTGCCGGGCTTGTTTTCTTTGATAAAGGTGTAGCCTTTTATCTCGCTGACGGTACAAGTGACAATGCAACCGCCGGAGCCTTTTCGTCAAGGTATCTGGCAAATTCCCTCGGTTACTATTTTCTTGAGGAAGTATTAAATAAACACATTACGGATGAAGAAAAAACCACAAATGAACCCATTCTTTTTCCGCCCCCTTCTCCCCTTATAAAAAAAATAATGGAAGAAGGCGTTGAAGCCAATGAAGGTGAGAATAAAACAATAGATGTTCAAACCTTATTTCATAAATCCCTCAAAAAGCTTTCCTCTGCCTGGAAAAAAGAATTTAATGCCTGCATGGGAAATGCGACAAAAGGAAAAGAGATTTGCGATGCCTTAGAGCCATTTAAAGCAAAGGAAACAACCGGATTTTACACTACATTTTCAACGACCTTTTGTGGGGGAGTTCTTTTCCATAAAGACCGTTCACTGCATTTGGTTAAAATTGGTGACAGCGACGCCATAATTGCAGAAAAAGGCAAAGAAGTTGAAAGATTAAGAAGCCACCGTGAACGTTACTTTGCTCGGATTAATGCAAATGCTGATAAAACAAAGGTGGAAATCCTTTTTCAGGAAGCTGACTTCAAGAAACGTTCCTATAACAATATTGACTTTATGGTGGTTAAATCTGACGGGCTCCGTTTCACTCATGATGAACTGACAATAAACCTCTTAAAGGAAACCAGCAATGAAAGTTTCCTGAAGTTCCGCAAAATTTTATTAAAGGGCTGTGACAATAATGTTGGCGACGATAAATCTCTGCTTTATTTAAAATACCGTTAATAGATAAAATTTTTTCTATCTTTTTAAGCATAACCTTCAAATTATTCTGATGAAATTAACACTAAATTATTATGACCAAGAGGTTGAAATAGAATTTGACCCTTCCAAGGTCATCTGGAAAAGTCAAAACTTCGGTCAATACTCTCATAATGGTCTTTATATACCAGAAATAGATGAACATGTTTTTGTCAAAAGAAACATAGACACCTTGGACTCTGCAAACCTTTTATGCTCTATGCGTGATGACGAAAAGCCATTACCCTACATGCCGGAAGTTTTTGGGCTTTTTGAAATTGAAGGTTTAAAAGATAAATATAAGTCCTACCTCTTTATGGAAAAAGTCTCAGGATGCACACTTCTTGAAACAATAAAGGAGGTAAAAAGAAATGATTGTCATCAAATTTTAAGGTCTGTCTTGTTTTCTTTGGAAACAATTATTGATAAAGGTCATTGGTTTACCGACCTCGACCTCAGAAACATCATGTTCCACAAAGAGCAAGGAGAGGTTTTTACCTGGCTTATTGATATTGACAGTTGCCTTCCGGAAGAAACAATGTTTGTCGATTTCATGAAAAACCGCGGTGGACTTAACAATGTTAATGAACGCTATTGGAGTTGTATGGTAAAGGTTGCTAAAACACAAGGCGTTTTTGAAAAATTATCGGGGAAAACAGTTACTCAGGCTGCTTTTGTTTATTTTGCAATTGACCTCTTTTTTAGAATAACTTACCCTGATAACCCATTTAACTTAAAACCAGACGATATCTTTCGACTCATGAACAATACATCGAAGTATATTTCTGCTGAAACACAGGATCAGTGGAGAGATATCCATAACCTTCTGGTAGAAGATCCGGAAAATGGATGTGAATGGGAAGAACTCGATACATTTGCAACTCTCCTTTTTGGATTTGATGAGCCACTTATTCCAAAGGCTTCGGTTGCTGAAGCAATTGCAGAAACCGTTCTTGAAGAAGGCTCAAACCTTTTGGATAAACTTTTTAAACTGTTCAAGTAATTTTTTATCCACCAAGTAAAGTTATTTGTTTTTACCTAAAGTTATAAAGATGAAGTTCATTTCATAACAACAGATTGTTGTAAACCCTAGTGTCGTGATTTAATACTGTATAAAGTGATATGACTATATGACTGAGTGGTTAATTAAATAGTGGA
>JADGAW010000323.1 GCA_015231815.1 Nitrospinota bacterium | reverse complement strand
CGTTCAAAGCTTCTCCCATCAACAGTCTCAAGAGTTAATTGGTTTTTATCTCTATTTTTCAGAAAAGAACCTTTTTTCAGGGAAGTTTTCATTGCTCATTGAAAGGGAAATTACCTTTTCTTGTCTATCTTTAACACTTTTTATTCTTTTACACTCAATCTTTTTACTCTTGCAGCTAAAATGACATACGTTGTATTGAAAAATGGATGACATCTTTTCAACGGAAATATTAAAGAGTATCTCTTTATGGGATAAAAGTTGTTAAATAAGAAGATAAAACGGCTCCTTTTACAATGGTTTTCCTTGCACTAAATCCTTGTTGAAACCTTTTAAGGAAACGTTGTAAGAACGCAAAGAGTAATGCAATAACAATTCACTAAATAGTTTATGTCACTTCACATTCTGTTAATCTTAATTTGTTTTTATGGTGTTTTGAAATTTTCAGACATCATGATTGTTAGTACGCAGGTTTTTGGTCTGAGAAATCCAAAATATCAGAATTTTACCGGTTACACTCTCGGAGCGCTTACCAGTGTTCCAGAGCTGGTTATTACCATTGCATCAATTGCTACGGGAAATCCTGAAATTGCGGTAATGAACATTATTTCTTCCAATATAATCAACGCAATCTTTCTTACCATACAATCATGGAGGTTTCAGAGGTTGCGTCATTTTAGAAACAAATATCTATGGGATGAAATTGCAATAGCACTGATAGCAATTATTCTCCCGACATCACTTTTTTTCTCTGGGGATTCCCATATAATAAATGCAACGGTAGGGGTTCTTCTGTTTATCTCCTTTGTTTTATGGGAAAAATATGGCATGAGAAAGTTTTCACTGACGATTGAAGAACCAACAGGTAGTGGTTGGTTTTTTAATACAATATCCCTGTTGGGTAAAAATAATGTACGAATAATATTTTTAATTGTTTTTGGATGTTGTGGACTAACAGTCTCTGGTTTCTATATGGGAAATTCACTTGATTACATTATGGTTCATACAAAGGAAACAATACCGTTTTTGGCAATAGTTATTGGAATTTTTGCCGGAATTGGAACGTCGATTCCGGAATATAAAAGTTTTGGTGCTATTTATAAACTTTACAAGGAAGCTGGAGAGAAGTTTTCTTTAGCAGATATACAGAGCTGCCTTGATAACAATAATGCATCAAGCTGTTTTAATTATGGAATTATCTATCCCATAGGTGTTTACGGGGGAAAATTCTTTTCCGTTTTATAACAATAAACCTGAGAAAAGCAAATAAAAAAGAAAACAGTATAAGTAGATGCATTTTTTATAAAAACATGTTTTAATACTACTGTTTTTTAAGTAAAATTACCTAAACCGTAGAAGTAGTTAAAGTTAATTGTTGCGAAAACGCAACTTACGGTTTAATAACCTTTAATTTTAAGCGAGACTTAACTATGGTGAAATCAGCAAAAATGTTTCAGGAGTTTCTCACTTTTTGTGAAGAGAACAAGAAGTACAGTCCAAGAACTGTAAAAGCATATTCTATTGATTTAAGGCAGTTTGATGAATATCTTATTGATAAGCATAAGATTACTGACGTAAAAGATGTCGATAAAGCAATTGTGAAAAAATATGCAAGCTTTCTCTTAAAAAATAATAAGGTTAAATCTGTAAAGAGAAAAATTGCTGTTTTAATGTCCCTCTTTAACTTCCTTGTGAACAAAAAAAAGGTAAAAGTTTCTCCCTTTAATGGACTTGATTTAAGTATTAAGGAAGAAAAAGTAGCTCCGGTTACCCTTACGTTGGGTGAAATGAAAAGAATTCTGAAAGTAGCACGACTCCATAAAAAAGTATTGTTGGAAAAAAACAATATGTATGAATATATTGCCCAAATCAGGGATATAGCAATTCTGGAACTTTTGTTTGGTACTGGTGCTATGGTAACAGAACTTTGTGAGGCAAATATAAAAGATATCGATCTTGAAAACAGAAAAATGACCATTAATGGTCAGGGCGGTAAGAAGAGAGTTGTAGAGCTTTGCTGTGATGAAACTGTTAACTCATTAAAAGCTTATGTTGAGGCATTTGAAGGTAAAACAAAAAGAAAGAAATTCTTCCTTGTTAACAGACTTGGAAAAAGAATTTCAGAACAATCTGTTCGCTTTATGGTTATACGACACGCCAAAATGGCAAAAATCAGAAAACATGTGACACCTCATACTTTTAGACACTCCCTCTCAGAACTCTTAATTAAAGCTGGTTTGGATAAACATTTTGTTCAGCTTTTTCTTGGAAATAAACCAAACAACACATACCCGAATGCTCCAAAAATAAATATGGAAAAGCAGCAAAGCCTATTGCTTACAAAGCATCCACGCCTTAAAATTGATGTATAAGATTTTCGATTACAACAGGTTGTAGCTTAGCTGCAACCTGTTGTCAATAGATTTACCGGGGAAATTAGTTCTTTTGCCTTCTTTTTCAAAACATTGCCATACTTCATCCTTTTTCTGTAAAATCATAGTTTTTTTATCCATTTATATTCTTAAGGCTCTCTATGGCAAGAATTCTTGTTGCAATGAGTGGTGGAGTTGATAGCTCTGTTGCAGCTGCACTTTTAAAGGAAGAAGGGCATGAAGTTATTGGAGGTTTTATGCAGACCTTTGACTATTCACAGAAGTGTGAATCATCTTTTGGCTCCTGTTGCTCTCCGGAAGATTGTGCAGATGCAAGAAGGGTTGCTGAACAGATAGGTATTCCTTTCTATACATTTAATATGGAAGAGGTCTTTAAAGAAAAAGTCATTGACTATTTTATTGACGAATATTTGTCTGGAAGAACACCAAACCCTTGCATATATTGTAATAGTACCCTGAAA
>JADGAW010000322.1 GCA_015231815.1 Nitrospinota bacterium | reverse complement strand
CCGAGAAATAGAGATAAAAACCAATTGCCTCTTGAGATCATTGATAAGACAAACTTTGAACGGATTTTCAACTGAACAGCGACTTCACCAAGGGGTGAAGGTTCTGTTCAGTTGACCTCGGAAGAAACGGGTGCCTCAAAGCCGTTTCTGAGAATGAGTTCAAAGCTTGTCCCATTAAAGATCAGTTTCTATCTCTCTTTTTCAGTTGATATAAAGAGAAGAAACTATACCTTTGTCTGATTTTTAAAATCATCTATAATTAACCTCTAACTTTCACTTAAATGACCGTATGAATAAAGTTGCAATACAAAAACAGTGGGATTATCAATCAGAAGAAATTATTCAAAAGGTAGATGCCGCAGTTAATTCTCTTGGTGGTTTTCAGGAGATATTTGGTTCAGGTAAAAGAGTTTTATTAAAACCTAACCTCCTTGGAGCCTTTCCACCAGAAAAATGTGTTACCACCCACCCGGAGATTGTCAGAGCTGTCATTCATTATTTAAAAGCCCATTCCTGCAAAACTTTTATTGGCGATTCCCCGGCAGTACAGGGAATGCAAAGTTGCATGAAAAAGTCTGGTATTCTTGAAGTGGCAAAGGAAACTGATACAGAACTTATCGAATTTAAGGAAGGAGCACTTATTCCCATTTCCGAAGAATTTAAGTTCAAGAAGGTCAACCTTGCAAAGGAAATTTTTGACTTCGACCATATCGTTAATCTTCCCAAACTAAAAGGTCATTCAATGATGGTTTTAACCCTTGCCATTAAAAACCTCTTTGGCTGTGTCGTAGGCAAACGAAAAGCTCAATGGCATTTACATGCGGGAAGGGACTACCCTGCCTTTGGTGAAATGCTGGTGGAAATTGCTTCAATAGTAAATCCAACCCTTAATATTCTTGACGGGGTTTGGGGGATGGAAGGAAATGGACCAAGTTCTGGAGACCCTATTCATACAGGAGTTTTAATTACTGGAAGAGATGCTTTTGCCGTTGATGTTGCAGTTTGTCAGATGCTCGGTTATGACCCAAATATTTTGTTTACCAATCAAGCTGCATTAAAGATAGGAATGACTCTTAAGGATTATTTCGATGTTGACTATTCTATCTTGACTCCCAATGAAGTGAAGATTGATAAATTTGCTTTGCCAACAACCCATGAAGCTCATTACGGTTTGTCGGGGGATCAAAATCCAACATTCGGAAATAAGGTGAAAGGGTTTATTTTGTCGGGATTGCTGAAAAGTGCTGAAGGGCTCATGTCAACCAAACCAGTGGTAAACCATACCGACTGTACCCTCTGTAATTTTTGTGCAAAGGCCTGTCCTCCAGAAGTAATTAGCGAAGAAAACAAGAAGATAAAAATTAATTACGATGACTGTATTCGCTGTTACTGCTGTCATGAAGTTTGTCCAGAAGATGCAATGGGTATTCAGGATAGTTTTTTAAAACGCTATGCTGGAATAGGGTAAAACCGGAAAAGTTTACTTCAATGAAACAAAGCCTACGAAACTATCACTATTTTGTTGCAACCGGAGCTCATAGCGGTTATTTTCCTGTTGCTTCAGGAACTGCCGGAACAGCTGCGGCAATAGTTTTGTACTATCCCTTGAGTTTTCTTCCTTTATGGCTATACATTATTGTTGTTGTTTTCCTTTATTGTTTAGGGGAAATATCGGCGGATTTTGTTGAATACGATTTACAGGAAAAAGACCCCTCGATTGTTGTAATCGATGAATTCCTTGGTTATTTAGTTACGATGGCATTTGTTCCGAACACCCTTTTTTGGATAATTGCAGGTTTTTTTGCCTTTCGGTTTTTTGATATTGTAAAGCCGGGATTAAGAAAGTTAGAGGCAATAGGAGGAGGGCGGGGAATTATGTTGGATGATGTCGCAGCAGGAATATATGCCGGAACGACCCTCTATCTTCTTGATTGTATTATATAAAGATAGTTTCAATCTTATATAATTAGTTGCCTCTGGAAAACATTCTTTTATGGGTAAAACATGTTTATTTCCCTATTCCCTAGTCTTTATTTCTCCCTCATTTTTTTGCGACGTTCTTTTATAAATATTGCTTCTATGAATTGGTTTGATTGTTTGAGCAGTCTTTGCGAGTTTTCAAACCAATAGAAGCAATATTTATAAAAGAACGTGGTTTTACGCAAAAACAGAGGGTCATTTCTTTTGTTTCGTTTTCTTTGTGAGCAAAGAAAATGAAAATAAATGCAAGGTTTCTACAAACTGAGATGATTTTCCTGTATTTTGGGCTACATTACTTTTTATGGAACTAATTTATACAAAAGAAGAATATGCTTTTTTCTGATCCAACTACTTTAAGATATTTTTTTGGGAAAAACGACCTTAAAGGTTGTCCCTTTATCTGGTTTATTGACGAGACGTATTGAACCTTTTAAGGTGTTGGTAACAATATTGAAAACGATGTGCAAACCAAGTCCTGTTCCTCCGCTATCACGTTTTGTTGTTAAAAAAGGGTCAAAAACACGATCTTGCAGTTCCAGAGGAATGCCCATTCCATCATCACGATAAAATAGAGCAATATTCTCTCCATCTTCTTTTGCTTCTATAACAATATTTCCTGAATCCTCTGTGTCGTATGCGTGCATAAAGGAATTGAGAAGAAAATTTGTGATAATTTGTGCGAGAGCTCCCGGATAAGAATGAATGGTAACCTTCTCATCACAAACAATGGAAACAGTATGGTTTGTCTCTTTGATTTTAGGTGAGAGAGAAGAAATGATTTCTTCGAGGTATTTTTTGAGCTCAACCTTACGGATTTCGTCACTCGACTGATCTACAGAAACAATCTTTAAACTTTTTATCAGGTTAGAAGCTCTCTG
>JADGAW010000321.1 GCA_015231815.1 Nitrospinota bacterium | reverse complement strand
TGATTGTAACTCATCCGGTTTTATGAAAAGTGAAGGGTCATGGGTTCCCTTTGGAATAAAACCAATTCCTTCTGAAAGGGTGACAGCAAGAAAAGATGCAATGGTATTTCGGTTGATGGTGTTTACATAAAGAAGTCCGTTTTGTTTAAGTAACTGTGATGCATGAAATAAAACCTTTTCATAGGAGGGAATATGTTCCAAAACATCGGCAAGCAAGATGATATCAGCAAAAGCACCTTTAAAAGGAAGTTGGTTCAGGTCTCCTTGTATGAAGAAAGAGTTTTTTTTGTCGTGGTTTCTTGCAGTTGTAAGGCTTTTCAAACTTCCATCGAGGGCAATTACCTCTGCTCCCGATTTTGCGATGGGAACTGATAATAACCCTCCGCCACACCCAAGATCCAATACCTTCTTGCCGCTCAATGGTTCGCACCATTCTGAAAGTAATTGCAAGCGAAACTGGTTGACCTGCCTTAACGAACGAAATGCTGTAGATTCATTGTGCCACCACTCATTGCCCAATTCATCGTACAGCGAAATATTATTGCGGGTACTCTTTTTATTCATTCTTGCGGTAAATTTGTTATGCAGGGGTACATAGAAGTTTGAATGGCTTTTCTGGAAATAAAGAACTGTTCGTTCAGCCGTGGGTTCACTCGTTGGTAATGGAAAAGTATCTTACTTGGTATTCATAATCAGCAATTTTTGAAGCATCATTATACCGTTTTTGTTTATTATTAAGTGATACTGTGTCGAATAAAATTATTCAATAAAGTAAACAGAGTTGCTTCGTTATAATATGACTCTTTTGGATGTAACGCCTTTAAACAGGTTTAAAATAATTTACAAAGCCAAATACTTCATTGGAAGACATTACCTTCGCACTTTCGTTTTTTTGGGAAAAACTACCCCTCATTATTCTCTTTACCTCAGCCTTTTTTGTATCCCGACTTTTGGTGGTGAAGGAACTTACTGATTATTTTGTTGTTTATTTTCTTAAGAAAAGTAATGGACATGTCACCACTTTGTTCCTCTATGTGATTTTCTCCGCAGGTATTGTCTCTCTTTTTATTCCCAACATGGTTGCTGTTCTGACCCTTTTGCCAATTATTAAAACCATTCAGGAGGACTTCGATAAACTGGAGGTTAAGGGGTTTTGTCCAACCACTGTTTTAACACTCTTAATAATTTATGGCTCTAATATTGGAGGACTTGGCTCCATAACGGGAAGTCCCGCAAGTCTTCTCCTGCTTGGTGCATTGGAACTCCACAATGTACCAGGACGTGAAAACATTAACTTTCTTAACTGGCTTATTTGGGGATTACCGCTGGCGTTTGTATTTATCCTCACCGCATGGTTTATCCTCATGAAGTTGGCTGTTCCAAAGGAGCTTAAGAACTCTACCATTCACTTTGAACTGTTGCAAAATAAGCTGAACCTTTCCGAATGTCAAAGGTTTGCCTTGAGAGTATTTCTTTTTTTCTTTCTCTTTTGGGTTGTGGATTCTTTTATCAGTTCCGTTTCTTCAGATTGGAAAATTTTTGAGCCAATTGTTGCCATCATTTTTCTTGTCATTTTTTCATACCTCTCCTTTGGGAAAAAAAACGAGGATGGAAAGGTCTTAATGAAAATTTCCGATATTTTTAACGGACTTCCCCTTCGTGGTTTTTTATTTGTGATCGCTCTTGTTTTTTTTATTGTGGTAATTCGGGAATTTGGCATTGACCGTATGATTGTTGAAGTGCTAAAGGAGTTTATTGGTCATTTTAGATGGAATGTTTGGTTGTTTTTTCTCTTTTTAACCCTTGTGGTGATATTTCTTACGGAATTTTTAAGTAATACTATTGTTTCTCTCGCTTTTTTTTCGGTTGCCTACTATTCCGCTGAATCACTTGGGGTAAATCCTATCCCCTTGATGATGACCGTTGCACTTGCCTCAACCTGTGCTTTTATGACACCGATAGCTACTCCGGCAAATGCCTTGGCTTATGGAGAGATGAGAGGAACTTCATTAAAAAGAATGATGCTTTACGGTTTTATTCTGAACATTGCGGGGGCACTGCTCTTTACCTTTTGGCTAAACCTTATAATCCCCCATCTCTATTACTAAATACTACTAAAGGGGACGCTACCCTTTAGCCTGTAACTCTTATAAAACCAATGATTTTTGTTGATTTCCTGCGCTAAAGGGTAGCGTCCCCTTTGCACCCTTTGCCCTTTGCCTTGCCTTTGCCCGGTTATGTCTGGTTTCTTCTTATCATTACGAGGGTTATGTCGTCATTATATTCTTTGGGGGAGAATTGTTGCATTGCCTCCATAATATTTTCAGCGATTGTCTTGAGAGGTTGATCTGCTGAATCGTAAATGACCTTCTCAAACCTTTCTTTGGAAAAAAGTTCTATCTCCTGCTCAGTTTCTATTGTGTGTTCTGTAATGCCATCGGTAAAAAGTACAAGAATTTCTCCCTTTTCTAACATTACCTGACCTTCATGAAACTCTGAATCATCAAATACTCCAACCATGCTTCCATGACTTTCAAGGTATTTGATATCCTTTCTGACAGGATTATAAATAAAGGGAAGAACATGTCCGGCGTTGGTGTAAGAGTATTTTCCCGTTGATGGCTCAAAGAGTCCATAAACAATTGTCATATAGTTTCCCGGAGTAACATCCTTAACAAAAATGGTGTTTAAATCAGTTATTATTTGCGATGCTGTAAGCCCTGATTCCACCAGAAGTCCCCTCAAAATTGAACGGGCAGACGCCATAAGCAGGGCAGCACCAACACCATGACCACTTACATCACCAATGACAATTCCATATCCTCTTCCGTTAAGAGGAATAAAATCAAAGTAGTCCCCCCCGATTTCTGTGCAG
>JADGAW010000320.1 GCA_015231815.1 Nitrospinota bacterium | reverse complement strand
GAAACGGATGCATCAAAGCCGTTTCTGAGAATGAGTTCAAAGCTTGTCCCATCAATTATCAGATTCTATCTCTATTTTTCAGTTACCTAAATTCTATTGAAGATTTCAGCGTCAGTGAGGTAACATGCGGGGTCTGATTCCCAAATATCACCGGTTACTGCTTCAGCTCTTACACGAAAATTTCCGTTACAAACGTCAAGATACTCGCATTTCCCACACCTGCCTTTAAGTAGTTTCTTTCTGTCTTTTAGTCCTGCCATAATCGGATCTGACGTATCAGTCCAAATATCGCCAAATTTTCTCTCCTTAACATTACCAAAGGTATGATGTTTCCAGAACTGGTCAGCATGTACATTTCCAAGGTTATCAATGTCGGCAACACCAATACCTGATGAAGCTCCACCATTCCATTGAAGCATTTTTAAAACCTCTTCTGCTCTTTCCGGCTGAGTTTTTTTAATGCGCATATACATATAAACAGCATCGCAATGATTGTCAACGGTAAGAATTTCTTTGGTAATACCTTTTTCTTTAAAGTAAAGAGCCTTGTCAAAAATCATATCAACAGCTTTTCTTGCTTCTTCTCTTGTTACATCAGCTTCCATCATTTTCGTTCCACGTCCTGCATAAACAAGATGATAAACACAACATCTCGGAATATTTTCTTCTTCAAGAAGATTTAATACCTCATCAAGAACCGGATAGTTATGTTTATTTAAGGTAAACCTAAGACCTACTTTCATGCCATGTTTTAGGCAGGTTTGAATTCCGTTCATTGCTTCTCGAAACGCACCTTTTTTTGCTCTGAACCTGTCGTTAACCTCTTCAGTGCCGTCAATACTAATGCCAACGTAAGAGAGACCTACATCTTTGATTCTTTTTACGTTATCTTCATTAATTAAAGTACCGTTTGTGGAAAAAACTGCTCTTAATCCTCCCTTAATTGCATATTCAGCCAACTCAAAAATATCAGGATGCATTAAAGGCTCACCACCGGAAAAAAGAATAGTTGGAACTTTAAATTCAATAAGGTCATCAATCATTTTCTTTCCCTGCTCTGTTGTTAATTCACCTTCATAAGCTTTGTCCTTCGACTCAGAGTAACAGTGAATACAGCTTAGGTTACAGGTCCGGGTCATATTCCATACAACAACAGGTCTTTTATCCCGTGAGAAGGAAAGAAGGTTTGAGGGAAGTTCCTTTGAGCTTCTTCCGTAGCGCATAACATCGGATGCCGTAGCAGTTCCGCATAAAAGTTTAGTAACACCGAGCATATTCTTTTCCTTTATTTAATTAAATCTCAATTATTATTTTATTTTTTTCCCTGCTTCATGAACAAATATTCTGTAACAAGTTTAACGCCGAAACCGGAACCACCTTTTGGACAGAGATCATTCTCTTTTGCATTCATTGCTGTACCAGCAATATCAATATGTGCCCAGGGAATATTGTCCACAAAGTTTTCCAGAAAAAGTCCCGCTGTAATTGTTCCGGCATTTTTACCACCAATATTTTGCAGGTCGGCAATTTTACTTTTTATTTGCTCCCGATATTCATCAAAAGAAGGAAGTTGCCAGATTTTTTCTCCTGTGACTTCAGAAACCTTCTTTAAACCATCAACAACGTTATCGTTGTTACTGATAATTCCAGCACAAACAGTTCCAAGAGCAATTAAACATGCCCCGGTAAGAGTTGCAAGGTCAATAATTACTTCTGGTTTTTGTTTTGCTGCATAGGAGAGAGCATCCGCAAGAATTAACCGTCCTTCAGCATCAGTATTTAACACCTCAACTGTTTTACCGTTCATAGCAGTAAGAATATCCCCAGGTTTTGTTGCATTTCCTGACGGCATATTTTCCGCTGCCGGAATAATTCCCATAATGTGCTTGTTTATCTTTAGCTTTGAAACAGCCTCCAGAATTCCAATTGTTGCTGCGGCACCGGACATATCCATTTTCATTTCATCCATTCCTGCTCCGGGTTTTAGAGAAATTCCCCCTGAATCAAAGGTAATTCCCTTCCCTACAACAGCAATAGTGCCCTTCTTTTTGAACGACTTACCGTACTCCATAATTATAAAGCGGGGCTCTTCCACACTCCCCTTTGCCACTCCATAAAGACAACCCATTTTGTGAGCAATAATCTGTTTTTCGTTAAGAACTGATATGGAAATACCGTTTGCCTTACACATATTTTGAGCAAACTGAGCCAAAATTGATGGGGTCATATCCGCCGAAGGGGTGTTTTCCAAATCACGAGCTGTAAAAACAGCGTTGGTAATTGTTTCCTGAAGTTTAATTGCTTCCTGTAAACTTTTATCTGCTGTATTATTGTCTTGTAAAACAATATTTACTGTTTTTATCTTGGTAGCATTACCCTTTTCACTCAAATACTTGTCAAAACAATAACTTGAGAGAAGAAACCCGTCAACAAATGCTCTGACTGATTCAATATTCTTTTTTGCAACAACAGGTAAGGCAACAGTTATAGAAGTTAAGGAATTATTTGAAACAGCTTTGTAAATTTTTGCAGCAGTATTTCTGATAACATCCAAAGATAAAGCTTTTTTCTTGCCAAAACCAACGATCAAAACTCCTTCAAAGGTTGATTTCTCAGGAAAAAAGGTAAGTTGACTTCCCGCTTTGCCTTCTACCCGTTTCTTTTTAATCAGTTGATTTACTTTTGTATCAATTTCCTTGGTTGCTTTTATTGCTGTACTTTTTTCGCCTTCAAAAAGAGGCAACACCAAAAGCTCTGATGTGCTGTCAGATAGTTTTTTAATTTCTATTTTCATCAATACTCCCATTAATGTAAAAAAGTTTGACATTATAACAGGTCATAGAGGGTCTCTAAATGAAAAAGAACGAGGTTGATGTATCCAGTTG
>JADGAW010000031.1 GCA_015231815.1 Nitrospinota bacterium | reverse complement strand
TAAGGCTCACTCATTTAATTGGAGCCATTCCAGCTATGGGAGTCATTCTTGAAGGTAAATCACTAAGTGCAAAAGGAGCAAAAAAAATGGGGGTAGTTGATTATATTGTTCCTGAGCGACATCTGGTAAATGCTGCGTGCTCAATTATTCTTGACAATAAACCGGAGCAAAAGCTTCCCTTGCTTCAGCAATTTATTAACTATCAAATTATCCGACCAATTATCGCAAACATTATGCGGAAAAAAGTTGCCAGGAAGGCAAAAAAAGAGCACTATCCCGCTCCTTATGCAGCGATAGGGGTATGGGAAAAATATGGCGAGGAACCCAATAAAATGATGGAGGCAGAAGCAAAGTCAGTTGCCAACCTCATAGTCGGTGAAACATCTAAGAACCTTGTTCGAACATTTTTTCTGCAGGAAAGAATGAAGTCACTTGGTAACAAAAAAACCTTTCAACCAGAGTATGTTCATGTTGTTGGAGGTGGAGTTATGGGGGGAGACATTGCTGCTTGGTGCGCTTTGCAAGGAATGAAGGTAACGGTGCAGGATGTGGAACCAAAATTCTTGACAGGGGCAGTAAAACGAGCGACAGCATTATTTAATAAGAAACTTAAAGAACCTAGGCTTGTTACAGAAGTTCTTGATCGTTTTATGCCCGACCATACTGCCAGTGGGGTGGAAAGAGCAGATATTATTATTGAAGCTATTTTTGAAAATGTTGAGGCAAAGCAAAACCTTTATAAGTCTCTTGAGAAAAGAATGAAAAAGGGTGCCATTCTTGCCACGAATACATCAAGCATTCCTCTTGAAATATTGTCAAAGGCGTTAAAAAATCCTGAAAAGCTTGTGGGAATTCATTTTTTTAATCCTGTTTCCATGATGCAGTTAGTCGAAATTGTTAAAGGTGGAGAAACTTCTGAAGAAACCTACCAAAAAGCACTTTCATTTACGCGCCACATAAGTCGTTTACCTTTACCAGTAAAAAGCACTCCTGGCTTTTTGGTGAATCGAATTTTACTGCCCTACCTTGTTGAAGCTGTTACCATGGAGTCCGAGGGAATAATGCCTGAGGAAATCGACAAAGCGGCTCTTGATTTCGGAATGCCGATGGGTCCAATAGAGCTTGCAGACAAAGTTGGACTTGATATTTGCTTATCTGTTGCGGAAATTCTTGCGGAAAGTTTTTCCATTGAAGTTCCCGAACGTCTCAAAATAATGGTTAATAGAGGGGATAAAGGGGTAAAAACAGGGAGAGGCTTTTATCATTATAAAAAAGGTAAACCACAAAAAAACAGGCTGGAAAAAGGAAAGAAATCTGACCCTGATATTCAGGACAGGCTTATCTTCCGTTATCTTAACGAAGCAGTTGCCTGTTTACATGAAGGTGTAGTTGAAGAGTCAGACCTTCTTGATGCAGGTATGATTTTCGGAACGGGTTTTGCCCCCTTTCGGGGAGGTCCAATGCACTACATAGAAACCCAAGGTTCGGCAAAAATGCTCAAACGTCTTAAAGAACTTGAATCCCGTTACGGTGAACGCTTTAAGCCGAATGATGGGTGGGTCAGGAATAAATGAGCAGATTAATTCTCAAATAAACAATAGAAGTTCTTTCTTTAAGCTAACCTGAGTTCTCTCTTTCTGTCATCATACATATTCATCAACTTCGTCTTATCCCAATGATTAATATCATCAAACCGAAGTCCACAAACATAACCATTACTTGAGTAAGCAGGTTTAATGTATCTGCAGGATGCCTTTATAGGGTTAGTGAGAGTTGAATCAGGGAGTCTGAGAAAAAAACGAGAAAATAACTCACTAAGAAAGTTAAGTCCTTCAGTGATTTGAGTAACTGGCGGAATGTAAATACAAATTCCGTCATTCGTAAAGTTTTTTATCATTGACTTTGAAAGCAGGCTGGAAAGTATTCTATCGCCACTTCTGTCAATTAAGATAGGTTTGGATTTTTTTGTTGGCAGTCGATAATCGTACCGTTTATCTGCACTGATAATATTTTGAGGTAATTCCAGGTAATATGCTGGAAATTGCACCATGACCTTACTTTTTACCTTTGTGTCGAATTTATACCTCGACATCCCATAGTTATAGCTAATATGGACATCTGTTCCGGGTTTTAGTCTTGCATCCCCTTCAATTGGCATCATTGTATCAATTAATATTCCCTGAGACTCAACTCCATCAATTGCACTTACGAACATACTTTTATACGTCAGAAAACTATTTTCGAGGGATAGTTCCAACGGTTTATTTTTACTACAGACTTTATTCAGGTGTGTGAGGATTTTGTTTTCCCGTTCCTGAGTCAGGTTGTTCATGACGGATTTAATTGCCTTTATTCTGGAAAAATAATCTTTTAACTTCATAATTCTGTCTCCTTGAAAAAAATGAAATAATTGCGTAAATAAATCAGTTCGCATTATGCATTTTGCACCTCCCGTGCCAAATTGTTTCAAAACCATTGAAACCATCTTATACATCGGTCACAACAACTGTTTGTTTCACCTTTATATTGAAAATTAATGTGCAGAAGATGGAAATTTATTCCCACCATTTTTAGTAATAAGAGGAATTTTTTTCCTTATGGCATAAAGATTGATATGAAACAGTTTATTGACATAATTTTGTCTAAATTACATGGAGGTAATAGTGAACAAAGAGTTTTTGAAAATTTTTCTCAAAGCAGCAGCCTTATTGGTAATTCTTTTGATTATTCCATCAAATGTATATGCTGAAGGCTTCTCCCTGCCATCTCTGAACGTTGAAATGAAAGGTTCATCAAACCCAGATGATGTAGCTTTAAGTCTTCAGGTATTGATGCTCCTGACAGTTCTTTCCCTTGCACCAGCAATATTAATCATGACAACCTCCTTTGCCCGGATTGTTGTTGTTTTGGCGTTTCTCAGGCAGGCAATGGGAACTCAGTCAATGCCCCCGAACCAAATTGTTATTGGTCTCGCACTATTTCTGACCTTTTTTATTATGGCACCGGTTTTTTCTGATATTAATTCAAATGCTTTACAGCCATACCTTGATAAGAAAATGACTCAGGCAGATGCATTGAAAAAGGCAATGGATCCTTTAAAAATGTTTATGATTAAACAAACAAGAGAAAAAGACCTTGCTCTCTTCATGAGAATTGGTAATCACCCAAAGCCAAGGAATGTTGATGATTTACCACTTACCGTCGTAATTCCAAGTTTCATTATCAGTGAGCTTAAAACTGGGTTTCAAATCGGTTTTCTTATTTATGTTCCCTTCCTTATATTGGATATGGTTGTTGCATCAGTTCTTATGTCAATGGGTATGATGATGCTACCTCCTGTAATGATTTCATTGCCGTTTAAATTAATGTTGTTTGTATTGGTCGATGGCTGGTACTTAATTGTAGGTTCACTTGTTCGAAGTTATGGAGGTTAGGATATGAGTCAGGATTTTTTAATAGGTTTTTGGCGGGAGGCTTTTGAGGTTGCATTAATGCTTTCATTACCGATGCTAGGAGTTGGTTTACTTGTAGGTGTTTTGGTTTCAATTTTTCAGGCAGTAACGTCAATTCAGGAAATGACCCTTACCTTTATTCCAAAAATTGTTGCAGTGGGAGTGGCAATTGTTGCCTTTTTTCCATGGATGATGCAGCTAATGGTTGATTTCACCACTAACCTGTTGACCAATATACCGACATATATCCAGTAATGGATGAAGAGTAGCTCACAAGGAATGAACTGATTATTTCTATCGCTATCATTCAATTGGTTTAAGACTAAAATTAATATGCATTTCAATGAACCTTTTTGATTTTAACTATACCCAGTTTCAGGAATTCATTCTGGTATTTTTTAGAATTGGTTCTATTGTTGTGTCCAGTCCTATTTTGGGAAACCAAAATACACCAATGCAGGTAAAGATTGGTCTAATCTTCTTTTTAACCCTTTCCTCATTTTCCATTGTTGATGTACATCTTCCAGTTAGTGAACATAATTCCATTATTGAACTTGCTCCTTTGCTCTTTTCTGAAATGATGATTGGTGTTTGTGTTGGTTTTGCCTCACATGTTATTTTCGCTGCAGCTAAATTGGCAGGACAGGTTATCGGCTTTCAGATGGGCTTTGCCATTGTAAACGTTATGGATCCGGTTTCTAACACCCAGATTTCCATTACCTCCCAATCCCTAAACATTTTTGCATTGCTGGTATTTCTTGCAGTAGATGCTCATCACTGGTATATACAGGGAATTCTTTATTCCTTTCAGGCAATATCACCTGGTGGGTTTACCTTAACCGGTGGTTTATTGGAAACTCTGGTACAAATGACCTCAGCAATATTTGTTGTTGCTTTACAGCTTGCAGCACCTGTTTTAGCCGTTCTATTTTTTTTACAAGTAGGACTTGGTGTTTTGGCAAGAACAGTTCCTCAAATGAATATTTTTGTTGTAGGGCTGCCTTTACAGATATTGCTTGGACTCCTCATGATGTCGTTGATTTTACCTATTGCTTACACGATACTCTCAAGGGAGTTCAATCAGCTCGGATTTACCATTGTTCAAATATTAAAGTTAATGTAAGAGAAAATGGCAGACGAGGATAAAACATCGAAAACGGAAGAACCTACCAGTAAGCGTCTAGGAGACGCACGACAAAAAGGGCAGGTCGCAAAGTCAAAGGAAGTTTCTTTTGTTGCAGTTATGTTTGCTGGTTTATTGGCTCTTACTATGTCCGGTGAGCACCTTTATAGTGAACTTACTGAAATGATGCGCTATTACTTTAGTGAAGTGCCTAAGTTGGATATTGGGCTTGAGACGACCAATATGCTTTTTGACACTGCATTTTTACATCTCCTTCAGGCAGTATTACCCTGTTTTTTAGCACTGCTTGTTGTTAGTTTTTTTGCCAATGTTGCCCAAATTGGAGGCTTTTTGTTTACCTTAGAGCCTTTGCAGCCAAAATTTTCCAAAATAAACCCAATGAAAGGGGTAAAACGAATTTTTTCCGTTCAATCACTTGTTGAACTTGCAAAGTCACTTTTTAAAATTGGAGTTACCGGTACCGTGGCATTTCTTGCTGTATCACAGGAACTTAGTACCCTTCCTTACACAGCTTTTATGAGTACGGGTGAGTTTATGGTTTATATGGTTACTGTTTCTTTGAAAATTGTTTTCTATATTCTATTAGTCATGATAGCTATGGCAGCAGCAGATTTTTCCTTTCAGAAATGGGATCATAACGATAAATTGAAAATGACCAAGCAGGAAGTTAAGGACGAAGCAAAACAAACAGAAGGAAACCCGGAAACAAAGCGAAGAATCAGACAGGCTCAGATGGATATGGCAAGAAAAAGAATGATGCAGGAAGTACCTACAGCAGATGTTGTAATTACCAACCCAACCCACTTTGCAATAGCACTTAAGTACGAAGAAGGAATGCATGCTCCTACTGTTGTTGCAAAAGGACAGGATAAAATTGCACTAAAAATAAGAGAGATTGCCATGGAAAATAATGTACCAATCGTTGAGGATAAGCCTCTTGCCCGTTCAATATTCAAAACCACTGAAATCGGTGATATTATTCCTCCGGAACTCTATCAAGCGGTAGCAGAAGTTCTAGCATATATCTACAAACTCAAAGGTAACAGACAGGTTGCGTAAGGGTATTTCTTTGTTCTTTACCACGAAATGTATCTACATAAAATCTGAAGCAGACTCTATTTATAAAAGCATTTGGTTTTTAAGGGAAATGTACTTGTACCTATAGAAATTAAATGCGCATTGAACACAACTAAAAATGACATCAAATCCCTTGAAAAAACTCTGGATATTTTTAATCAGCCAAAGGGGTTTCTCGTTAACCCGTCCAATGCCACCTATCCCGTATCTGACCGTGTTACATGCATTGGCATTAAAAAGTGGGTTGCTGATGGATGCCCTCAATTTTGGCAATAACTCCCTTCCCAACAATCTTCAATAGAATCTTGACAAAGTTTAACCTCATCTATGCATTTGAAAAAAGAAATAAATAGTCGTTTTTTGGGAGGAATCTAAATCCCCAATAATTTCATTTAAATATGAGGAAGATAAAGCTCTTCAAGCAAGAAATCTATTCTTACATGAGGGTTTTGTTCATTTTATAATGCTGGAAATATCTTCATCAGGAGATGTATAATCATCACAGGTAATAATAGCATCCCTTGAACAAACGACATGTTACGGAATAGCGTCTAAAGGAAAAGTTTTCTCAGTAAGGTTTCCTTATTTTTGGGATATTATTGAGGATACAACCATAAGCACAAACAAATGACTGGAAAAACGAAAATTTTGCTGGTAGATGATAGCCCCATCATCAGGCATGTAGGAAATAAAATCCTGACTAAAAAAGGGTTTGAGGTCTTGCAGGCGGATAATGGGTCAAAAGCACTGGATGCTTTGAGAAATAACCATGTCTCCCTGATCGTTCTTGACTACTATATGCCTGTACTTGACGGGCTTCAGACGTTACGGGAGATTAGGCGTTTCCCCTACAAAGAAAAATCAGGTATTCCTGTTATTATTTTGTCTGGAGAGGACAATCCGGCGGAGATTTCCAAGCTTATTGAGGCGGGGGCAAATGATTTCATTAACAAACTCAAGCTTAAAGCCACTCCGGAGATATTTCTCGAAAAAGTCTTTGGTTTACTGAACCACCAAAAGGAGGTGGAGTACTACAAAAGGATGAAGCTTTCCCATACCCTCTGCCCGGAAGTCAAGGAGTTCAAGAAGTATGTTGATGATTGTGTCAATAAATATTTTCAAGGGGAGACACTTTCTTTTGATGAACTTGAGGCGAAAATAATTACGGAATACAACAATGTCCATGAGGGGAATGTTACCGAGATTATTTATGATATCCCAAGTCCTGATGATTTTATTGCGACCCACTCAGTGAATAGCTGTTTTCTGACGTTAATGTTCGGAATTTACCAGCAATGGGAGAAAGAAGTGACGCTGAACGCTGCGATGGCAGCTCTTTTCCATGACTTCGGGAACCTGAGCAAGGAAGTTTACAGCAAAGAAAGTGTTGACTATGAGCACTACAAAAAACATATTGACCGCAGCATTGATTTCGTCAGGAAGTCCGGACTTCCTGACGAGTCGTTACAAATCATTGCTAACCATCATGAGCGGGTTGACGGGTCAGGATACCCGAAGCAAAAAAAGGGAGATGAACTTGACAAGATATCCCAGATTGTCTCTATCATTGACACTTTTGATACCTTGACAACGCAAATTGGTCTGGACAAGAAAATGATGGTCAAAGATGCTCTCAGAAGATTGCTCTCGTGGGAAAATCAGTTCTCTCCAGCCCTTCTCAAGGATTTCAACCTCTTTTCCATGCAGTTTGAGTTCAAGCCGAACGATTGAATAAACCCACTTCACCCATTTATTTATTCAACCCGTAGTATTCTAAATGCCTTAGTCTTAAGCTCCTCCTTAAGCCTGTTCGAGTGATAATGCTATTTTTTCATTAGCTCTACATTTACTGAAAAGTTCATCTATTATGGTAATTTTCCCTTCTATTATTGGCAAGGATATTGCTTTGCCTAGGGAAATTTATGTAATTTTGACTTATACAGGAGGCAAAAATGGATGCTACTATTGGAATGCAACAATCCTCAATAATGTTGGACAATAAGAAATTTGAAAATACGGTAAGTGCGATGAAAAGCCTAAACACCGCTAAAAAAACCAGCACAGATGAGGATGAAAAACAAAAACTTCTTGAAACAGCAAAAGAGTTTGAATCGCTCTTTATGAACGAGATGATGAAGGCTATGAGAAAAACAGTTGACCACTCAGGACTTCTCGGCAAAAAAAGTCAGTCAGAGGAAGTTTTTACCTCCATGCTGGACAACGAATATTCGAAGATTGCTTCAAATCAGGGGAGTGGCATGGGACTTGCTCAATTGATGGTACAGCAATTAGAAAGTAAGCAAAATTTACCTGTTAAGCAATTAAATGATTATCTTAGAAATGTAAAAACAGAGAGTTTAGATGATGGAAAACAACAATAAAAATCAACTTGTTGAGAGACTTCAAAGCATTCTTCAAGATACTGTTGAGTGTTACGAAAATCTTAAAAAAACCATTGACCATGAGAAGGATGATATTGTTTCCAATAAAGGGAAAAACCTTCCTGACCTTATGGCACAAAAGGAAAATATTACCGATAAACTAAAAATTTTGTCTGATGCTCGGCAAAGAACCACAGAAGAAATTGCAAGAGCTTTTGAAGTTTCTAAAATGGGATTAACCATTACAAAAATAGTGTCATTGCTTCCTTTTGATCTTGGAAGCAAGCTTGATGAGCTGAAAAATAAACTAAAAGACCTAGTAAAAGAGGTTGATTTTGCAAATACAATCATTAGCAGACTTGTGGATTCAAGCAAAAAGTTTGTAAATGACCGATTAAACATCATCAGAAATGTTAAACCTGTTACAACATACAGTAATAGAGGAAGACTGCAGGAGTATAGTCTCAGGCAAGGCAATATGCTTTCCTATGCAGTTTAACGAGAGAAGGAGAACACAATGTCATTAAATGCTACTTTAAACCTTTCAACTCAGGGACTTGAGGCACAAAAGTCTTCATTACATGTTATTGGTCATAACATTGCCAATGTAAACACTGAGGGATATAGCCGGCAAATCGCTACTATGGAGTCCAAAGGAGGAAGCTCCCAAAAAGGTTACGGTCAAATTGGACTTGGAGTAAGTGTTGTTTCAGTGACTCGTTCCCTTAATGCTCATATTAATACTGAGCTTACCAATGAAACCAATAATTACAATAACTGGAATGAAAAACTTCTCGCCATGAACCGTGTTGAAGGAATAGTTAATGAATCACCGACAACCGGTCTCAGTGCTATGGTTAATGATTACTTCAATGCATGGCAGGATGTGACTAATGACCCGGAAAGTATGGGGGCAAGAACTGCCCTTCTGGTAAAGGGTGAAAATATGGCAAACTTTGTCAACAGACTGGATTCAAACCTTGATCAGGTAAAAAGAGATTTAGACAGTTCAGTAGAGGCAACAGTAACACAAATTAACAACTATACTTCTCAAATTGCAACATTAAACACACAAATTCAGAACGTTGAAGCTACTGGTCAGAATGCCAACGATTTAAGGGACAGAAGATATTCTGTTGTCAACAAGCTTTCTGCACTGGTTGATATCCAAACATATGAACAGACAAATAAACAGCTGTTTGTTCAAACAAAAAATGGTGGTGTAAGTCTTGTTGCAGGAGCAGGAAGTTTAAATCTTGAAGTTCGGGCAAATGGTAATAATAGCTCCTTCAACGATATTATGTGGAATGATGGTAAAAATAATCTTACAGACGTTACATCAAGAATTGGTGGTGGAACACTTGAAGCATACATTAATGTACGAGATACCGTTATTCCGCAATATCAGGAAACAATTGACAGGTTTTCCGGTTCTCTTGTTAATGCAGTTAACCTCCAGCACCAACAAGGTTTTGGTTTAGGAGCAAGTTCCGGTTTTAATTTCTTTGATCCATTGCTTGGAGGTGCAACAGCCAACAGAGCTAATACGGGTAATGCAATAGCAACTGTCTCTGTTTCTGATGCTTCAACCCTTACACGAGACAACTATACAATTCAATTTACCAGTGCTACAACCTTCAGTGTTACCAACAGAACAAACAGTACAGTGGAAGGAACATTTGTTGCCGGTTCAGCCGCAGCTACCACTTTTTTCAACTCGGTTGGGCTGAATGTTGCCTTTACAGGAACAGCAGCGGTAGGAGATTCCTTCATTGCTGGTGGAACTGTAAATATGGGGCGTGATATTGCCGTAAATCAGCAACTTATAAATGACCCAACAAAAATTGCAGCAAGTGCTGATGGACAAAGAGGAAATAATGCAAATGCTCAGGCAATTGTAGGTCTTCAAAGCAGTGGGCAAATGGATAATTTTTCCCCTGCACGAGGGTCTGGTGCATTTACTTTCACTGAGTTTTACAGTTCTTTTATTGCTCAAGTGGGAAGTGATACAGCAAATGTTCGAATAAATTTCAACCATAGTGACAATATGCTGACAGAAATGAAAAACCAGAGGGAATCAACTTCCGGTGTTTCTCTTGATCAGGAAATGGCCGACCTTATACGTTTTCAACAGGCTTTTGCGGGTCAGGCAAAAGTAATTAGTACGGTAAATCAAATGATGCAGGAAGTAATTCAGATTTTATAAAGTGGAACAGAAATTGTATGAAATGAAGTAATGTAAATTAAAAAAGGCAAAAGTTGCCAGGAGAATAAAATGGCTTTACGAGTTACCAACATGATGTCACAGAATACGTTATTGAATAATATCAATACGATTAACTATTCTTTGATGGAAACACAACAACAGCTGGCTTCAGGTAAAAGGGTAAATAAACCCTCTGATAATCCGGTAAATGCTCGTTCAATTATTGAAATCCAGAGCACTATTTCTCGAGATACCCAGTACTTAAGAAACATTGACTATTCTAGAAGATGGCTTGAGCAATCTGAAACTGCTTTATCTCAGGCCAGTAACTTAATTTCACGTGCTAAAGAAATTACTGTTCAGATGTCAAACAGTGTTGCCTATGACACTCAAAACATGATTAATGTTGCGACTGAGGTTAAACAAATGATTTCTGAAACAATTAGTTTAGGTAATACAACAGTTGGTTCCAGGTATCTATTTGGGGGAACTAATGTAGGGCAACCACCAGTTGCTTCTGGAGGTATTTTCTTTGGTAATTCAAAAGTCATGACAACTCGAATGGATGAATTTACTACCTTTGACATAACAACATCAGCTTCAAAGATGTTTGTTTCTGACTTTAACCCAATTGTTTCGGCAAATACAACAATTGCTTCACTCAATAAGGGAGCTGGAGCAACTCTTGGAGCTATTTCCATAACGAATAGAGCCGGAACTACTGCAAATGTAAACCTTGCCGGATTAACAACTGTCGGACAGGTCATTACTGCAATTAATGCCTCTGGTCTTGGTATAACAGCGGCAATTAATGCAACAAATGATGGTATTTCTCTTACCGATGCCAATGCTTCACCTGTATCAAACCTTATCGTTGCAAATGCTGATACAACAAATACTGCATCTGCATTAAAAATTCTTGGTAATCGTTCAGCAAGTTCAATAAGCGGTGGAGATATAGATCCGGCAGCTACTGCTAGTACGTTAATTTCTGAGCTAAATGGCGGAGCAGGACTTACTCTTGGAGATATTAATATTGCAAATGGAGCTGCATCCGGTGTTGTTACATTAACCGCAGCAGCGACATTAAATGACGTTCTTACAACAATCAATGCCAGTGCGATGAATGTTACCGCAACAATTAACGCTACAGGAACAGGTATTAATGTTACCTCCAATGTTGCAACAACCATTGCCGTTGTTAACGAAGTAGGAAATGGAAAAAGTGCAGCCAACTTGGGAATTCAAGGCGGTAATAATATGCTGAAAACATTAGAACTCCTTGATCAGGCACTTGTTGCCGGAGATGCTAATGCAGTAAGGAACCTTATGGGTAATATGAACACAATTACCGACAATATTTCTCAGGTAAGAGCAGATATTGGTGGTAGAGTTAATCGGCTTGACTCTAAAATGAACGTACTTGAGGATACAAATTTAGGAAACGAAGTTAACCTTACCTATATGAGAGATACTGACATGACACAGGCAGCAATGCAATTTAGCCTTTTGCAAACAAATCAAAATGCAGCACTCTCAACTGCGTCAAAAATCCTTAATACTTCATTGGTAGATTTTCTCAGATAAGTTTTTATCTAAAAACTATACCTTATTGATGCAGTAAAACGATTGTTGTTTTTGAATTGCCCGATAATAGCATCTGTTTGTGGACCTTCAAAAATATCTACTCCGGCTGTTAGCTTCAGGTAGTCGTTCCACGCATAACTGACCTTGGATTTTATAAGCCATTCAGCATTATTCGCTCCATAAATAACAAAAAACTCAGGTTTTAATGTTTCGTTTAAGAAATCCATTTGTGCCATAAAGGTTAAGGTTGTTTCAACGGCATCATTTCGCAAATACTGAGTATTGCCAAGAATAATTTTCTGTATGATTTGAAAAGAAAGGTTTGTAAAGCTATTAAGAATATAATCGCTTCCCAGCATATAGTGGAGGTAATTCTTTTTAACAACCCCATCAATAATATTGGTGTCACTCGTTTGGTAATATTTATTTAAATATGCTGCAAGTTCTCCTGAAAATACAAATTTTCCCCAGGCATAATTAAATGTTCCTCCCATAGTGTGAAGTCGGTGATGCTTTGGCGTAACATACTTAAGAAAGCCTCTAGTAATAGTATGTAACGTTGGGTCGTCATCCCAGGCATACAAATAATAGAGTGAAATATCCCAAGAGTTTATAATTGAATTCCAGCGAAGTCCTACATCAGAGTTTTTAAGAGAGTCAGTTGGTTTTTGAGTTGGGTTTACAATAGGTAAATATCCACTCCAATAGGAAGGAATATTCATCGCCCATTCTGAACCACGTACTGCGGCTTTATTCCCCTCAAAATCCGGGATAATTACTGCTTCAAGCTCAGAGCTTCCAAGGCTTCTATTTAATTTAAGCATCCAGAGACCAATTCTGCTGTTAAGGAAATCATCAAGAATAAACTCTTTCAAATCCATTGGGTTTACAATATCAGTAATTTTCAGACCCGTAGCCTCGCCCCAAACGACCTGTTGTTTTCCAATTCTGAAAGCTCCTTTATTGTAATAATATTCCAGGTAAAGTTCCTGTACAATTCCGTTGAAATCCCAATTCAACCGGTATTCCCGATAAGGTACGTTTGCATATGCTTTTTCTATATCGTAAACAGCATCATATTCCAGCCTGTTGCGACCATAAACCCTAAAGCCGTCTAAGAAGGATGTTTCCGTCTCAAGGCTAAGGGTATTTAAAAGTTTAGAAAACCTATTTGGTTTTTTTAACCTGAAGGCAGATTTATTTTCTATATATCCGGTAACGGAACGATTATTAAATGCTTCCATGAAGATATTTTCTTCTCCATGACTTTGTGAGGAAAACAAAAAAAGAAAAAAGAAAATAAAGAGAGGGGTATATCTACAAAAAATCATATTAAATTCCATGCTTTAAATTTTCAGGAAAATTCTTAAACGCAGAATATCAAGGTAAAGCTTGGTTCGAGTACGAATGCATATCGCAAAGGTTTGTTAATAAAGGTCAGCAGTGAGAAAAAGTACTCCTTAAAAACTATTTATAGATTTTGTTTATATCTATGTTTCTGCTTTCTTCCCACATCAGGCTCATTTTATTAAGGGAAAAAAGAACATCCAAAATATTTTCCCCTTCTTTTTTAGCTGTTTTCATTCTGGCTTTGATAAACTTATATGCTTCAAAAGGGTGCGGACAGTAAGTTCTGGTAAAAATATAGTGATCATCATGTTTTACAATTCGTGCCGTTAAAATTTCATCCATATTCATCGTGAGCTTTGCCCCATCCTGTACAACAGTATATTTTTCTTTTGAATATAAATCCATTACCTTTACGGTATTGTTTTTAATTTTTCTGGTCAAAAAAATTGAATGGATATTTTTATCAAGTGCTTTTAACTCTTTTACCTCATCAGGAGTGAATTTATGGCTGTTATCTTCAATAAGAAAGTCAATAACTCTTTTCGTAAGTTTTTCATTAATTTTGTCAAGAATAAACCATTCGAGGAAAGAATTCATTCTCGACTCAAAAGAATGTAAGTCTTCATAAGGTCTTCCGTTCATCTCAAAGTAAAAATCCTTTGAAGCCTGAAGTTCTGCGGCAAAGTTTTCATTGGTAAAACTTTCAATAATTCTGTCGAGGAGGGCTTCAATTTTCATAATGTGCTTTCATTAAACAGGTAAATTCTTCAAAAAGATAAGCTGAATCATGGGGTCCTGGCGAGGATTCAGGGTGGTATTGAACAGAAAAGACAGGAAGTTCTTTATGCCTGAACCCTTCAACTGTATTATCATTCAGGTTTAGGTGAGTTAACTCCAACGTTTCTGGAAGAGAGTCATTATCAACAGCAAAAGAATGGTTTTGTGCTGTAATTTCAATTTCAATTCTTTTCAGGTTTTTTACCGGTTGATTTCCTCCATGATGTCCAAATTTCATCTTATAGGTTTTCGCTCCAAAAAAGATGGAAAGAATTTGATGCCCCAGACAAATACCAAAAACAGGTTTCTTTCCAATAATTTCTTTTAGAGACGATTGCATTTCAATCACTGCTGCGGGATCTCCGGGACCATTGGATATAAATATTCCATCAAAAGGTAAAAGTTTTTCAGGCGGTGTGGTGATAGGAAATACAGTAACATTGCATCCGGCAGATGATAGGTTTCTTAAAATTGATTCTTTTACTCCCAGATCATAA
The DNA here is from genome assembly GCA_015231815.1 of Nitrospinota bacterium. Lineage (GTDB taxonomy): Bacteria > Nitrospinota_A > JADGAW01 > JADGAW01 > JADGAW01 > JADGAW01. Next base: position 995 of record JADGAW010000031.1, on the reverse strand, counting down.
ACAGCAACATTAAAAACTTTATCTTTTTCCTGTTCACTCTTATCAAAAGAAAAAAGTTCCTTGTTCCAGCTATACTCCTCTTTTGTTGAAACTTCCTTTGCGAGGTTTTTTCCTTCCAGGCTGCCATATGCTTTGATATGTTTTTCAAGTTCTTCCTTAGGTGTGTCGACAGAAGCTATTACTCCAACTTTTGCCCCCTTATCTCGAAGGTAAGCAGTCAGTTCCCGGGTATCCAGTTCTGAAATTCCAATAACTCCGGCTTCTTTTAAATAATCATCAAGATTCTTTTTCGAGCGCCAGTTTGATGCAATTGAACTTAGTTCATGAACAATAAAACCTCCTGCAAAAATACCTTTGGATTCCACATCTTCATGGTTTATTCCTGTGTTGCCAATCAATGGGTTTGTCATGGTAACAATTTGACCGGCATATGATGGGTCAGTGAAAATTTCCTGATAACCTGTAAGGCTGGTGTTAAATACCACTTCTCCGACTCCAACTTTAGAATTATCTCCAAAGAGGTCACCATGGAAAACTTTTCCACATTCAAGAAGTAATAGTCCGGTTTTTTTTCTCAGGTGTTTCATCATTTTTAAAGGTTATGTTGCGCCATACTTCTATGGCGCAACAACAATTTTATTTCAGTGTAACTGGGACAAACATAACCTGTCCTCTTCTTTTAATAACTAAAAGGACAGATTTTTTATTTCCAATAGACTTAACTGCTTTATTATATTCTTCAAGAGAATTAACGAGGTGCTGGTTGAGCTCAAGAATAATATCTCCTGGTCTAATTCCTGCCTCAGCTGTTTTCCCTTGAGGTTCAACATCCGTAATGATTACTCCTTCTCCAGCGTTAATACCATACCGTTGTGCAAGGTTGCTATCTACTTCCATTACTGTTAAGCCAAGTGTATCTTTAGAAGATGTTTCTGCGTTAAGGGTTCTTTCTTTAGAGTCCTTCAGCTTCCCTATTTCCACATTAAAGTTTTTTT
>JADGAW010000319.1 GCA_015231815.1 Nitrospinota bacterium | reverse complement strand
GTAAGAAACAACTCTGCAATTTGCCATGAAATTCAGTAACGAAGACTTTCATTTAAATAAATTCATTCTTTGGACTGCCGCAGAACTTGCAGATAAAACCAACTCATCAGCTCTTTTGGTTTATGTGGACGATATTGAACTTGATGAGCTTCTCATTGAAATCGCAAAAGACTTTTCTCTGGTTGTTTTAACAAGAAACAATAAGGTGCATGAACGAATGGAAAAGGAGGGGGTGAAAGTCCTTTTTGTTCCTAATGTAAACTTAAACCGTATGGGGCAAATCAAGGTATCTGTTATGATTTCGCTTTCATCCGGAATTATCGGTGTAAAAGACAATATTGTTGTCGTAACAGGAAAATCTGATGAAGGGATTCTTGACAACATTTTATTTCTCGACCTTGAGCATGAAAAAAGTGTTCTTTCAGCGTCAGATATTCCTACCATTTCGGATGATATTCCAGCAGCTCTTTTTGAAGCGGTACTTAATCTTGCAGTGGAGATTGCAAGTGAAGGACGTGAAGGAAAGCCTGTAGGAGCAATATTTGTCATAGGGGATCATGAAAAAGTATTACAACTTACAAGACAACTTATTCGTAACCCTTTTAAGGGCTATTCTGACAATGAAAAATCGATATTTGACCCTGATTTAAGAGAAACCATTAAAGAGTTCTCAACAATAGACGGTGCATTTATTTTAGACTCCAAAGGTACGGTTATATCAGCAGGAACATACCTTTCTGCGGCTTTAACCAAGGAGGACTTTCCTCAAGGTTTGGGAAGTCGACACATTGCATCGGCGGGGATTACTTCTTTAACGGAATCTGTCGCCATTGTTATTTCAGAATCTACCGGAACAGTGAGAATTTTCAAGCATGGTGTCATTTTTATGGAAATTGAACGTGGAACGAAGGAATAACATCCTTAAAAGGATTTCATGATTCTTTCAATTAAATACTCTATCTTTTCTTTACCTGATGAAAGCAAATAAAAACTACATTCTTAAAGCATACCAAAACTACTTTTTTGGAGATGAAGGGAATGGAGGGTTATGTCAATCAGTATTAAATATTCCTGAAGAACCTTTAATCTCTCTTGCAGAAACAATTAAAGCTGCTCCCAAAAACAGCAGAATATTCTTTATGGGAAATGGGGGAAGTTTTGATAATGCCTGTTACTGTTCAGCTACAATGATGAAAGCCGGGGTTTTATCCAATGTTCCGGCTATGGAAACAGGGTATAGCGGTATTGCCGTTGAAGAAGGATATGAACTTATTTATAAGAAAGGACTAGAACTCTCTGGTTTAACAAAAGATGATATTATCATAGGTCTTTCCGGTTCAGGAAACTCAGAGAATATTTGCCGTGCCCTTAACTTTGCCCTTGAAAAAAATGCAACAATTTACTGTTTTGGTGGCAGGGATGGGGGAAAAATGGCAAAGATATGTGGTGCTCAAAATTCTATCATTGTGAATAATGAAATAATGGAAGCAATTGAAGATTTACATTTAATTGTTCTCAGGTTTCTCGTACAGCTCATTCAAGATGAAAAACAAACTTTAGAGAAACAAAAAAGTGACTTTACGACAAAGCTTACCTCTTTTTTTGAAAAAAACAATGAAGATGCTTTTTCCTGCCTTGTTAACTCGGTTTTAAATACCATCAACGAGGAAAGCAGATTGTTTGTTCTTGGTCATACGGTAGGAGCAAACCATTTTAGGGCTGACATGATGCGTGGTGCGACAAATACCATTCCCATCAGGGGAATATCAGCTCCTGAGTTAACAACAATAAACAGTTTTCAGGCTACGGCAAATGATGACGGGCTTGACTTTACCTTAATTAAGGGCTTGGTGAAAAACAATCCCACGAAAAATGATTTTGCTCTTTTATTTTCTTTGCCGGGTGCCGAAAATATGCAAAGACTTTGTGAGGATGAATTAAGGGAACGTGGGGTCAGTTTTATAAAAATTGGCGACATCCCCCCAAGTGATAAAGCAATTGACCTTTCATTCTTTAAGGAGTTTGATATTGACTTTGCCATAACCTTGCTTGGTCATGCAACAAGTACCGTAATAAACGGTTTTCTCATGAATCTATGGAAAATTGAACCTCTTGAATTACAACAGCTGGAAGGTCTGAAAAAAAACAGAAAGCTGGATAAAAAAGCAACACTGAACCTAGAGAACACATTAAGAAAAAACGGAGTGTTAAGTGAGGAAAGGATGGTAACCTTTTGCTACGGCAAAACCTTTTCAGCAATAAAACCACCAGACTGTAAAGCTTCCCGTTCTTTTTATTAGGTGGGATAGAATAAGGTTCTCATGAGGTTTCTTATTATTGATGATGACCCCATTCTACAAAGAATGTTAGGGGAAATCCTGAATCCACTTGCTGAATGTATTTTTGCCAACAATGGAAGAGAAGGGGTAGATATCTTTCGAAAACAAATGGCAGAACAAACAGTTCTTAATCTCGTAATTATTGACTTAACCATGCCGGTTTTTAACGGTTGGCATACAAGAGAAGCAATAAGAAACATTGAAAATGTATATCAAACAAGCGAAGAAAATAGAGTAAAAATGATGTTAATCTCGGCAATTACCATGGAAAAAAAGGTTTTCTTATTATTAGACCAAACCGATGAAGTTCATCTGCTTAAGCCCTTTAACAGAAAATCGGTATTAAAAAAAATTAAACGCCTCAAACTATTGAAATAAATGTATTCGCAAACTGAATTTAACACGATTCACCCCTTACCCCTTTCACAAAGAAAGAACAAATCAGCAATTGAGGATATCATTGTAGATATTACCTACAAGCCTGAAGTCAATCCAATTCAACAAACAATTGTTAAAAAAAAAAAAAAAATAGAAGTAGAATCTGATC
>JADGAW010000318.1 GCA_015231815.1 Nitrospinota bacterium | reverse complement strand
GTAAGAAAAGAGCTGTTGGATTTTCAACGACGTTTTTCCCTGAAAGGTTGGCTTGTTTGCGAAGGAAGAGATACTGGTTCAATTGTTTTTCCCCATGCACTTTACAAATTCTACCTTGATGCCAATATACAGGAACGTGCACGAAGAAGGCACTTGGAGTCTAAGGACAACACTTCTGTTGAGGAAATAGAAAAATTAATTTCCCAAAGAGATAAAAATGATTCAGAACGAAAAACCGCTCCCCTCGTTATTCCCGATGATGCAATTTTTATAGATACTTCTGATAAAACTATTGACGAAATTACATCAATTCTGTTAAAATGCTCCGCTTCAATCCGGCAGTAGTCGGATAATTTTCGTAGTAGAAAGGTTGGATTTATTATGGTTACGGAAGAAATTTCCAAAAACTCGCCACAGGCAGATGTCGTGGCAACATTACAAGGTTTTGGCTCATTTGATTTTGTAGAAGTTGATACCCTCGAAGATGATGGAACAGACGACTTTGAATTCGGTGAAGAAATTGAAGAAGCAGATTATTGGGCTAAACTGGCAAAACTTAAGGAAGGAGATATCGTTGTTGGAAAGGTTCTTGAGAAAAACAAGGACTCTGTACTGGTCGATATTGGATTTAAATCTGAAGGATATGTTGCTCTTGAAGAATTTCCCGAACGAGGAAAAAACATTGAAAGCGGCGATGATGTAGAGGTTTACATTGAGTCTTTTGAAGATGAAGAAGGTCGAATTGTTCTTTCTAAGGACATGGCGAACAAAATCAAAATTTGGGCTAAGATTGCCAATGCTTTTGAAAATCAGGAAGTCATCAAAGGAACCGTTATTGCTCAGATTAAAGGTGGACTTACTGTTGATATTGGCTTAAAAGCCTTCCTCCCCGGTTCTCAAATTGATTTAAGACCGGTAAGAAATCTTGATCGAATGATTGGTGATGAACTTGAGCTTAAAGTCATCAACATGAACCGAAAACGAGGTAACATCATTCTTTCCCGAAGAGCACTTCTTGAAAAGAAACGAGAAGAAAGCAGGGAAGAGACATTGAAAATCATGGAAGATGGTTCTGTCATGGAAGGTCAGGTCAAAAACATTACCGATTACGGTGTATTTGTTGATATTGGCGGTGTTGACGGACTTCTCCACATCACTGACATGTCTTGGGGTCGGGTTAATCACCCATCTGAGATGTTTGCTCTTGGAGATAAAATCACCGTTAAAATTCTTAAGTTTGATAAGGACAAAGGAAGAGTTTCTCTTGGTCTCAAACAGCTTGGAGAAGATCCATGGTTAACAATCGAGGAAAAATATCCGGTTAGTTCTGTGGTAAAAGGAAAAGTTGTTTCAATCACTGATTATGGTGCTTTCCTTGAACTTGAAAATGGTATTGAGGGACTTGTTCACATTTCAGAAATGACATGGGGCAAACATAACCTTCCTCCATCCAAGTTTGTAGCTATCGGCGATATTGTTGAGGCAAAAATTCTTAACATTGAAGCAGATAAGAAAAGAATTTCCCTTGGTATGAAACAGACAGAAAGCAACCCATGGGATACTGTTGAAGAACGATACCCTGTTGACAGCATTGTTGAAGGAACGGTAAGAAATCTCACCGACTTTGGTGCTTTCATTGAAATTGACGAAGGAATTGACGGGTTAGTTCACGTTTCTGATTTGTCGTGGAACAAAAAAATCAAAAAACCTTCTGATATCTTAAAGAAGAAAGACGTAATTAAGGTTAAGATTCTTCATATCGATAAGGAAAGCCAAAGACTTTCCCTCGGAGTAAAACAACTTGAAGAGGATCCTTGGTTACAGGTTGCATCGAAATACCCTGTTGGGTCTGACGTTAAAGGTGAAGTCGTAAAGCTTATTAACTTCGGTGCTTTTGTTGAAGTTGAAGATGGTGTTGAAGGGCTCGTGCATGTTTCAGAAATAAGTTCTGAAAAAGTTGCTCACCCAAAAGATGCTTTAGAAGTTGGCGACACTGTTGAAGCACGGGTTATTAAAGTTGATATCGAAGAACACCGATTAGGACTCAGTGTCAGAGCTTTTAAGGAAAACCTTGAAGTTTCTGAGATTCAGGATGTACCGATTTCTTCTTCTGAAATCGAAGCTGCTGAAGCAGAAGAAGCACAAGAAGATAAAGAGTAACATAACAGAGTTTTTTACAAAACTTTTTGTTATACCCTTACTGTATAGAATAAGGAGCAACGCCTAAGGGTGTTGCTCCTTTTTTGTTTGCAAGCATGATTTATTTGATGTTGTCTAATCAAATCAATAAGCAAATGATTTACACAAAATCATGAATGCAGTAAAATTTTCCCCTGTTACCTGTAAATAATTCTGGCATAATAAAAGTTTAAGTTTTACTCCTGTTATGCATTAATAACCATTAACAAAACAACCATTCTATGAGCGAAGCACTATCAGAAAATAAAAAGAGAAACCGAAATCTTCTGATTGTTATGGCAATAATTTTTGTTGCCTTTGGGAGTTTTTCTGCCTTCCTCATATATCTATTCCTTAACTTTGCCGGGTCAGATATAGAGTCGGTAATAAAAGGGGACAATCAAATTGCTGTCATAAAAGTAGAAGGCATCATCGACAGTTCAGATGAAGTAATAAAGCACATCAATGAATGCGCCAACAATAAGAAGGTCAAGGGAATTCTTCTCAGAATAAATACTCCGGGAGGAGGAGTTGCCCCATCACAGGAAATATATAAGGAACTTGTTCGTTTTAAGAACACAGGTAAAAAACTGGTTGTATCCATGGGATCTTTATCAGCTTCCGGAGGATACTATATTGCTGCCCCGGCAGATAAAATTGTAGCAAATCCCGGAACAATTACCGGAAGCATTGGGGTTATTTTTAATTTCACCAA
>JADGAW010000317.1 GCA_015231815.1 Nitrospinota bacterium | reverse complement strand
TGATTCTCGAAAAAAAGAACTTGTAACAACCAATGTTGGTGGAGAATATGTTTTAAAACCTCAAATTGATGGATGGAAGCAGGTTCCAGAAAATGAAGAACTTTGTATGACTCTTGCCGAACTCTTTTCATTGTCCGTGGCAAAACATACCCTTATACCTCTTAAAGATGAAACAATTGCCTATATAACAAAACGTTTTGATAGAAGAGCAAAAGGCACAAAAATTCCTTTGGAAGACTTTCAGCAACTTTCAGAAGTTCAGGATAAATATTCTGGCTCATATGAAAAGGTTGGCAAGCTTATCCAGCAATTTTCATCAGCTCCAGGACTGGATATAAGGATTCACTTTCGCTTCCTTCTTTTTAATCACTTAATTGCAAATGGCGATGTTCATTTAAAAAATATGTCTTTGATAAACGAAGGCAATGGCTACCGTTTTTCTCCTTGCTACGATTTAGTCAATACGAGACTTATTTTTCCCAAAGAAAAGGAAGATATGGCTCTTTTGTTTTCCGGTAAAAAGAAAAACGTAAAAAAGAAAAGTTTCCTCAGCTTTGCAAAATTTTTTGAAATTCCAGAAAAAGTCATAGATATTGAATTTGAAAGAGTTCTTTCGACACATGAACGTTTTCTTCAAGAAATTAATGCAAGCTTTCTCGATGGGGAAATGAAAGAAACGTTTCTTGCTCTATACATGCAAAGACTTCATGCTTTTGACTAAGCATTCATCTTTATACTGTTTTGAGACAAAGATGATGTTATATATCAAGAGTCTCTTAACGAAACCAACACTATTCGAATTGCAAAACTTAAAGAACGTGATCTCTATGTGCGAGAGAGGATACTGCATTAAAAAGAATGAACTTTTCTGGTTATTTATGTGAAGTTGAGCTTGGCACAACCTCTTTATCTCAAGGTATAGTAGTAAATCATATCTAGAAGCACATCATTTAATTCCTATCAGTTTACAGCCTGATTTTGAAATACCATTAGATATCGTACATAATTTTTTTTGTTTTTGTCCTCATTGTCACAATGCAGTACATGTCGCCTGCGACATACTAACCCAGTTGGTTAAGAATCGTCCAATTTTGCCAAAAGGGTCTCTCGTGAAATTTTTGAACTTTCCAATACCGTAGAGGAAATTATCCGATTTTTTGTGCAACTAACATATGAGGGAAATATAAAGGAAAAAGATGTAAGAAAAAATGCTGCTTTTCAGGATTTTTTCTCATCTAAAGACGAAAAACGAGAAAAGAAATATTGAATTTTTTAATGGTGGAAACAGATAAAGTGTTCAAAATTTTAGGAAATAATTGAAAGAATGTATAATCCTTCAGGAAAGAAAATAAAGTTCAGGGAGATTTAATGCAAGTGAAACCCTCTCTTTCTTTAATAAACAAAAAATATAGGGGAAGGTTTTAATTTCCTTACTTGTTTAAGGGGTAACGTTCTTATTAAAAGCATGTTGTGAAGGTTATTTTACCCATACGTCAGCACTGAATGTTGAAAAGGAAGAACATCAAGCCTTACAAAAAGTACCTCTATTTTCAGTTTATTGTATGAACAACAATGAGACGGTCAAACCCGATAAATTTGCTTAAGGAGGAAAACCTTTGAATTCCATCAGTGTATCTCAGGAAAATAAGAAAATCCTTGTTGTCGATGATCATCCACTTACCCGGGAAATGCTCACCTTTATTCTTGAAGCGGAAGGATATTCAGTTGACACCGATGAGAACGGAGTTAAAGGACTACAGAAGGTAAAAGAAGATAATGATTATTCATTGATTATCACCGACCTCGAAATGCCGGAAATGGGAGGTCTGGAATTTATTGGGGAAATTAACCGGGAGAATATTGGACTTCCGGTAATTGTACTTTCAGGAAATAATGATGTTACAAAAGCATTAAAGGCTCTTGAAATCGGTGCATATGAATATGTTCTTAAGGATGAGAATATAGAGAATACCACTTCCCTTGCAGTTAAACGGGTTTTTGAAAAGCATGAGCTGAAACAAAAAAACCTCGACCTGATCCAAAAGGTCGAAATAAAAAATAAGGAGCTTGAGGTAACAAACCTGCTGTTAAAAAATGCAATACAAAATCTTTCTGAAAGCGGCTCGGCAATATCATCGGAAAAAAACCTCCTGAAACTACTGGAAATGATTGTAGGCAAGGCACGGGAACTAACCTCGGCAGATGGAGGAACTCTTTATATTCTTGAAGAGGATGGAATGCTGCACTTTAAAATTGTACAGAGTGCCTCAATGAATATATTTCTTGGGGGAACATCAGGGGATCAAATTACCTTTCCTCCTGTAGCTTTGGAAAAAAGCAATGTATCTGCTTTTGCGGCAATAGAGAAGAAAATCATTAATATTCCCGATGTTTATCAAAATGAAAGCTTTGATTTTTCAGGACCCAAAAATTTTGATAAGTCCACAGGGTACAAAACAAAGTCAATGCTTGTTTTGCCGATGGTTAACAGGGACAACAAGGTGATAGGTGTGTTACAGTTAATAAACTCAAAAGTTTCTTATGAGGGAATGGAGGAGGAGATCGTTTCTTTCACTAAATATCATGAGGAAATCAGTAACTCCTTTGCATGTCAGGCTGCTGTCTGTCTGGAGAATGTCATTAATCTTGAAAAAATTAACGCAAAAAACATTGCCTTTAAGCGCTTTGTACCCATGGAGTTTATTGGTATGCTGGGAAAGAGCGAGGTTGAAGAGGTTAATCTTGGTCAGACAACTGACAGTGAGATGGCAGTTTTATTTTCTGATATACGATCCTTTACAAAGCTTTCCGAGTCAATGAAACCAAATGAAACTATTAAATTCCTGAACCACTAACTTGAAACATTAGGTCCCATTATAAACTAAAATTGAGGATTTT
>JADGAW010000316.1 GCA_015231815.1 Nitrospinota bacterium | reverse complement strand
TAATTGGTTTTTATCTCTATTTTTCAGTTGATGCTCAGAGTAGTTTTTCCCTAATACATTTGTTTTAATACATTTTTACAAATCCTTCTCTATTAAGAGAATGGAGTTAAATCTTGAATTTCTTACATCAGGGTTTAAGGGTGGATTCCATTGCTGAACTCCCGGAGCTTTTCTTCTCCAAGTGTTTTTTCTTGGATCGGGGTTGCCGGTAAAAAATCGTACAATCATTCTATGGAGCATATTCATATTAGGCAAAACCCTATGAAGACCTGATGTCGAAGGAGTATTAACCTTTCAGGATAAGTTTACCGTCTATTTTCACTCGGGTAGGTATACTTGAGCGGTCAATATCACCTTTTATGGTGAGAAATAAATCTTTTGCAAAGACTTTATCATCAAAGTGCCATGAATGAGACCAATTTCCAGAAGCATCACTATTATCTTCTTTTAGAGACACCCAATGTTGTCCGACATCAACATTCACAATATTCTCAGGTGCATCTGATGGCAATCCTACTCTACCGACCCTTGGTGCAGCTCCCAGACGTTTAACATTAGACACTTTCAAGGCGGAGTCATGGGGGTTTTGGTAATTCGTAATTCGCGTGGCATGACTAAATAGTGCTTTCGATTTGGAATCATTTTCTGACAACGACTTTCTTGCTATGTCACCACCGATAAGAGCAATTTGACTTACTTGCCAGTTTATACGTGAAATACTCCGGTTCTGACTTGCTTCATAAAACCCTTCTCTAATGACATAAGCTCCCGTAGAATGACCAAGCAAATGAATATCAATATCACATTTATTTTTATCTTGATCCAATTGATTTTTAGCTAATACTAAAAGTCCATCCTTCACTAACTTGCTTGCAGTTGCTTTGGCATCTGAACGGTCTTCAAGGTAGTTTAATGTGTGAGTAGCACTGGGCCAATCAAAACTAATAATTGCTCCTTTGAAGCCTTGCTCATTTAGCCTTTTTTGTAATAAATCATGACGTTTCATAACATCGTCCATTGAATTATTGTAGCCATGAACAAATATTAATATATCTCCATATGTATATCCTTGACGAGGATGTCCTTCATCAGTGTATGTACCGACCTCAGCACGTTTTAAAACAGCCTTTAACCAATCTGTTCTTGTTAAGCGGTGTTTTTCTGGATGCGGTGTCTGTCCATCAGGTATTTCAAGGTAACGTGTAGCACCAGGTTCATTCCCAAATGAGGGATTTTTACTTTGAAGATTTTTTACATTTCTTACGCTAATAAAAAAATTTGTTTTTCCCATAATGTCTCTCCTTAATTATCCTTATAAATTAAATAAAAAAAAATCGCATTCAGGTACCGCCAATAATAGAATGTCATCCTCTAACGTTCGAACTCACTGGTTTTTACGGAGCGCAGCGGAGTAAAAATCCAGTGCAGTGATTTGGTTAGCCGTGTTCTTTGATTAATCGCTCATATTCATCATGTGCTCCGATCCATATCCAAATGAAATCATTTTCATCCTCAATTGCCAAAGCCCTAAAATGAGAACCGATACGAACTGACCAGAGGTTTCCAACCCTTTGGAATGTAATGAAGGATGTGAAGGGTCTTTTTTGAGCAAATTGAAATTCTTTTTTGCTGTCTTCTGAACTGAGGAGGGAAGGTATTCGAAAAATTTCCAGAAGCGATTGGTTGTTTTGTGCATTAGAGGTTTTTGAGATTTCCTTCTGCTTTTTCTGCAAGCGCTTCTTTTACTAAGAAATCCAATTTTCCGGCTTTTGAGTCAATTTCAATTTGCTTGTCCCACTTTTCCCAGTCTCTTTCAATAAACCAGTTTCTCAATGATACGTATTCTGTTTTGGGAAGAGCTTCTATTGCTGCTTCTATTTCTTCTACTGTAGACATATTAAACCCTATTTGTTTTGTTTCATTTTAATTTGCACTGCATTTTGCAACAACTTAGTCTTGAACATTATACTTCTTAATTGTTATATCCAATTTGTTCCAATAACTTGTATCAAAGTGCAACGTTCCCTTTTTCCTACCTATTACCAAATCACCCCAACCCTCTTTAGAATTAAAGAGGGAGCTCATTCTCACGTATTCAATGCGTACACTCTTTTTCTAACTCCATCCTGCGAACAAGACTAAAAACCACAATTGAACTCAGCAATCAGAAAAAGCAACTCCCCTCTTTCCTTAAAGAGGGGCAAGGGGAGATTTCCTGCGAAGGCAAGGCTTTGTTCGCAAAAACCGTATTGCCGGAAAACAAGCCGGAGCACAAAATTCATTTTGACGAAGCAGAGAAACCGTAAGAAAGCCTAAACGGAAAATTGTAGCAAAAAGAGATTGAGGAAGGCTTGTAAACCGAAGAGTAGATCCCAAAAGCAATCGTTTTTGAATCACAGTAGCCTTACAGTACCCTTTTTAGGGGTAAAAACAGTGCTTTAAGCCTCAAAAACACCTATTTTCTAGGGTTATTCCCTGATAATTAAACATTTTATGGTGGTCAGACCCCTGCCCGCACCTGCCCCCACATTTCTTTTATGGAAATATGTTGTAAATTACTTAATAAATATGGTGTAATAATATAACTGTATGAAACTTAAAAAGTAAAAGTATGGCTAAATATGTCGTAATTTCAAGAAAGATAGCACGTCTCAATGCCTTGAGACCATTCGATCCAATGACTGAGCAACTCATTCAGGATCAACTTATGCTTCAGTGGACATATAACTCAAACGCGATTGAGGGTAACACCCTTACGTACAACGAGACGAGTTTTTATCTTCTCAGGGGCTTGACGGCAAAGGGAAAGTCCCTGCAGGAACATCTTGAAATAACCAATCACAAAAACGCCATTACCTTTCTTGAGGAAACCCTGAAAAACAAGAGTTTCACGCTGACGG
>JADGAW010000315.1 GCA_015231815.1 Nitrospinota bacterium | reverse complement strand
CCTGATATCGTTGGCAATGGATTTCCACGGTGCACAATAATGCTCTTTTTTAAGAGGTTTATCAGAAGACTTTATGGTGGGAAGTGTTTCAGGTAGCTCTTTGCAAAGAATATAGTCCTTACCAATAATTTCACTATCAATAATAGGTTTTCCATAATTTTCCCGAATAGACTTACACTGGAAACTATAACAAACCCTGATTTCTTCATTACTATAGGAAACAACATTAAAAGGATAAGCTTTGCAAACATCAGGTTTTGCGTCAAAGCCATGCTCCTTGTGAATAAGACAGAGAAAATCATCATCAAGAAAAGCACATTGCCGTTCTCCCTCCTTATCAAGAATGGGAAGAAAATAATATTCTTTTTTAATATGGTCATTGAGAAAGGAGCATTGTTCTTTTTCAAGAACTCTTTTTACAGCATCTAGCTGAAGCAACTCCTCCATGCTTTTTTTTGTGATAAGTACCCGATAGCCGTGGCGACAACAATCCCCTTCACAATCAATACATTCAAACCTTTGAGAGTAGGTACTCATTTACTTCCTTTCTAAAAAAACGTACTTACATTCAGGGTAAGTTGTTATTTTTCTCCGTTAAGTCTTTTACTCTTCTTCCTTCGTTACTTCCAATTCAGTAAGCTGCTCTTTTAGCACAAGAGCTTCCGGGTGTTCTGGTTGAAAAATCAGGATTTTATCCAGTTGAGTTAACGCTTTTTCCTTTTCTCCATTTTTTGAGAGAAAGAAAGCTAAGCTATAAACAAAATCCAGTTCCGTTTGGTGCAGAGAGGTATATTTCTCAAGCCATGATATTGCGGGAAAATAGCATCGGTTTCTTTGACACGTCTCAATTAAACCCTTTAATGCAAGGGGGTTATCATGATTAATCTGCAATGATTCAACGAAACATTCCTCTGCATCCTCAAATCTTTCCAGCTTTAACAGAGTAAATCCTAATCCACAGTGAGCCTTGGCATTTTTATTATTTTCAAAAAGGGCCTGAGTAAAATGCTCGTATCCTCCACTTATATCGTCCTCCTCCAGTGCCAGTGTTCCAAGAGAGACGTGGGTTTCATCCTTTTTTCCTGCTTCACCGAGGCAAACCCCATACATCGCTTTAGCCCTTTTCATCTTTCCCGTAAAAGCATAAGCTTCAGCAACAATTCTTTTTACCTCACCAACTTCCTCATAGGGAATTTCAGTAAGATGTGCGAAAAACCTGTAGAGAATTTCTTTGTAGTTACCCTCTTTTTTCATATTTTGAAACTTTTCCAGAAAACTAAGGTTTTTTTCTTTTCGTTCTTTAAGCATAAGCGTTAACTCTTTCTCAACAACATCTATCATTTCCAGGCATCGATGTTCGTAGGTATGATGGTCGAGAACTGTCTTCATCCCCTTTGCGGCGATTTTCTCCCGTTTTCTTTTGTTTTTCAGGTAATATTCTGCATTTTCACAAATGGTTTCATCCTGATAAACTCCGCAGGTTTTTCCATCAATGAAAATTCTTTCCATTCCACTATATTTCGCAAGGTCGGTGAAGAGGAAGGAGCCAGAGCATAATACTTCAAAGGCTCTCATATTGAGGTCATTTCGAATACAGTTGTTAAAAACCATTTCAGAGGCAGAGAATATCTCAGCCATTTCCTCATGAAAAGCCCGTTCAATGTGAACTGAATATCGATCTGCCAACTTTCCAAGAAGTTTTGCTCTACGGGATTCAGGGTTGGTTATACTTCCGACAAAGCCAATATCATATTTTTTTTCAACATCCTGTCTTGCATGAATTTCTGGATCACACCCCAATGGAAGCCAATAACATTTAATTCCTCTTTTGAGAAATTCAGGAAGATACTCCCTTTGAGCAATAAAGACAAAATCAAAATGCTTTGCAATTTCTAAATGACGTTCCAGATGAATATGTGTATCAACAAGGTAACATGCGGCAGGACAGTCCAACTTTTCCATTTCCTCCGGAAAGGTTCCAATGCCTGTTTCCATCCATATAAAGAGTTGTGGTGTCCATTTTTTCGGGGTTGCACTTCTAATATACGGTGCTGAACAGACAAAATCCGTTGGAATATCCTGAGGTTTAAGCTCTTTTTTCATTTTCTGTAAATTCCATTTCTCCACAATTTCCTGATTAATGGTCGCACCGGAACTTACAACATTAAAGTTTTTCCTGAATCCTCTGTCGAGATAATAGGCAGTTGTTGCGGGGTAATAAACATAGTTCAAGAGAATATTTTCAATTTTTACACTCTTCTCTCCCCAGTACTTAGGCGTTGATTCCTTAACGGCAAGACGTATTTTTGTACAATAAATTTTAATTGCCTTTCTTATTGCTCTGTTCCATTTTTTAACGAACAGGTTGATATTAAACTTTTCGAGAATTGTTTGGCGTCCCATTTTCCCAATTCTTACAGCAAAGGCTCTATCTATCAGAAGTTCTTCAATTATTTGCCGCAAGAAAACTTTTTCAATTGTTATAAAACCATTTTTTCCATCCTGAATAGGGGTGGAGGAATTCCGTGTTGAAACAACGGGCATTCCTGTAGCCATAGCCTCCAGCATGGCAAGGTTATATCCATCTTCCTTACCATTCACCGTTGTGTTCAGATAAAACCGATAGGTTTTATAATGATTTTTGAGGTCGTCCCAACTTTCTGACAACCTGCTTTCTGGAATAGTAGGGTTTAAGCCCATTAACAGGTGGGGAACTCCTTTTAGAAGTTCTTGCTGATCAGTGTACCCCATCATTAAATCCCGTTCCTTAACGAGGTTTCCTACCACAAAACCCTTTGCTACTTCACCGGTATATTCCGGATAATCGTTTACGTCAATTCCCGGAAGAATAAGATCCCCTTCAAAGTCCCAATCTTTTCGTTTTAGATCTGATATAAAAAT
>JADGAW010000314.1 GCA_015231815.1 Nitrospinota bacterium | reverse complement strand
CCAAATGAAACTCTTTTTGAAGATATAAAAGAAATTGTAGATGACAAAGAGGTAAAGAATGACGTCTCACTACAGGAAAAAGAACCCGTACAGATAAAAGAATCAATACCAGAAAAAAACCTTGAGAAAAAACAAATCGTTGTTAAGACAAAAGTCGGAAAAGATGACGTAATTGCTGAAAAAGAACAAACGAATAAAGAAGTTAAAGCAGATGACAGCATCTACATTAATGTAGGATCTTATCTTCTGAAAGACAACATTACAAAACTTGAAAGAGCAGGAAAAAAGAACGGTTTTGACATTAAAGTAAATACTCTTTTCAGAAAAATTCAAAACTATGCCCTCTTTCTCGGAAATCTTCCCAATAAAGAGAGAATGAATATTGTCTCAAAAGACCTCAACAAGCGTTCCATTGAACCTCAGCTAAATAAGAAAAAAAATGGAAGCTATGATGTTTATACAAAACTTACCCCTCTTAAGTTTCTGGCAGAACGTCAAAAAAGAGAACTGGTTGCGGCAGGATATAAAGTAAAGCTTATTAAGAAAAAAGAAAAAACTCCTTTAAACCATATTTTTGTCGGCCCCCTGCAAAAAGATCAAGTTGAAAATGTCAAAGCTCTTCTTAAAAAGATGGGTTTTCCTACAACGCTCGTTAAGCCCTGAATTTTCCCTTTGCGTATATAATCTTCTCTTTAATTAAACAACTACACATATGAAGAGAACCTATCATCCGCAAAAAATTTTTGACCAACTCAAAAATATTCTTAAACACCCTGCATCAACACCAACAATTTTATCGGCACTTGATGTTCCTAAAAAAGATAAATCTTCTGTCAAGAAAATTCTGAAAACCCTTGCAAATCAGGGAAGAATTATTAAATTAAGAAAAGGAGTGTATGGACTGACAGAAAATATGGAACAAATCGAAGGAACTCTTCAGGGAAATGAACGAGGTTTTGGATTTGTCCTTGTCAAAGGAGGAGAGGATGTTTTTATTCCAAAAAGCAGAATGAACGGTGCAATGCACGGTGATAACGTTCTTTGTCGAGTTGATGAAATAGACCGGGAAGGCAGACGAGAAGGAACAATCATAGATATCGTAACAAGAAATAAAACCAACATACTGGGGGCATTTCAATTTAATGGGGAATTTGGTTTTGTCGTTCCCTACGAAAAAAGCTATGCTTACGATATTTTCATCAAAAAAAAGGACTTCAATGGAGCAAAACCCGGAGATTTTGTTGAAGCAGAAATCATCACCTTTCCCTCAAAAGATTTCAACCCACGGGGCAGAGTAATAAAAGTTATAAAAAACCCCGAAGCCTATTTGAGTTCTCTGGATTTTGTTCTCAACAAACATGGCATTCAAAAGGAATTTCCCGGCTCAGTAATAAAGGAAGTGAAAGGTTGCCCGGATACCGTAGAGGAAAGCGCCCTAAAAGGAAGAATCTCTCTGGAAAATAAAATAATTTTCACCATTGACGGAGAGGATGCAAAGGACTTCGATGATGCCGTCTCAATTGAAGAGATGAATGATGGTCGAATTGAACTGGGAGTTCATATTGCCGATGTTTCCCATTACGTAATAAAAGGAAGCCAGACTGATATTGAAGCATCAAAAAGAGGGAACAGCTTTTATTTTCCTGACACCGTTATTCCCATGCTTCCCTTTAACCTTTCAAACGGAATTTGTTCGTTAAAACCTGATGAAAGAAGGTTGACCCTAAGTTGTTTTATGACCATAAATCAGGAAGGAGAGATTGAAAAATATCATTTCAAAAAAACCTCTATTAAAAGCTGTAAACGATTTACCTATACTGAAGTTTTTGCACTCTTACAGGGAGAGAAAAAGGAACCAGACGATAAGCTCGTTAAAACCTTAACAGCAATGAATAAGCTTGCTTATAAGCTAAGAGAGAAACGTTTTGAGGCTGGGAGCATTGACTTTGATATTCCAGAACCTAAAATTACCTTAAAAAAAGAAAAAGTTGTTTCGATTAAAGCTTCGGAACGTAATGATGCTCATCAGTTAATTGAAGACTTCATGCTTGTGGCAAACATTTGTGCAGCAAAATACCTGGAAGAAAAAATTGACTGCTCCGTTTTCCGAATACATGAAGAACCAGCACCAGAAAAAATCAAAGGTATGTTGGATATTATTAAAGTTTTCAACCTTGTTCCTTTTCATGAAAAAACAGAAATAAATGGCAAATTTTTTCAACAGATTCTTGAAGCGTTTAAAGGACATGATGAGGAGGCAATGGTCAATAAAATAGTTTTGCGTTCAATGCAAAAGGCAGAATATTCAACAAAAAACATTGGTCATTTTGGACTCGGTTTTACGGATTACACTCACTTTACCTCCCCCATAAGACGCTATGCTGATCTCATTGTTCACCGTCTTATTAAAGAAACAATGGACAAGGAGGGCTTGAAATATCAGGATTCTGAACTTGTTGATATCACAGCGCATATTTCTAATCAGGAAAGAACAGCGATTAGTGCTGACAGGGATTTTAACGAAATGAAAATTATTGAATATCTTGATCAACACCAGCTGGAAATTTTCGAGGGTATTATTTCCGGAATTACCTCGTATGGCTTTTATGTTGAATTAACCGGATATTTCATCGATGGACTTGTTCGCATGACTGCACTTCATGACGATTTTTACAATCACGACAAAGAACGTTACCGCTTAATTGGTGAAAGAACCGCCAGAGTTTTCAAAATGGGAGCCAAGGTTCGGGTAAAAATTGCCAAGCTTGACAAACTCAAGCAGGAGATCGACCTTGAACTCGCTTAAGAGAATGAGTAACGTTATTATTTTTGGGTTATTTAATGGTAAGATATGCCTTAAAAATCCTTAAAATATGTGGAAATACAAAAGAAAAAAATATTACCGA
>JADGAW010000313.1 GCA_015231815.1 Nitrospinota bacterium | reverse complement strand
TTCAGTTGAAAATCCGTTCAAAGCTTCTCCCATCAACAGTCTCAAGAGTTAATTGGTTTTTATCTCTATTTTTCAGCTAAGAAAAAATATGGAATGGTTAAAATAAGGTGGTAAAATGCAACTATTCACGCTATTCACGCTATTCACGCTATTCACGCTATTCACGCTATTCACGCTATTCACGCTATTCACAGTGTGCTTTAGCTCTTAGCTTGTAAATGAAAGGGAAAATGTATGGATAAGCATATTAAAAATTTTTTAAAACCGAAATTCCCTGTTCTTCAAGCTGTCATTGTTGATGATCAGGAAGTAAATCTTAACAGCCTCACCTTATTGCTCACCTCCATGGGTTTTAAAAGAAAAAATATCCGAATAGCAAAAAATGGTGGAACTGCTCTCATGATGATAAACAAACTTATACCTGATCTCGTATTGACCGATTGGAATATGCCTATGGGAGATGGTCTTGAACTGGTTAAGAGCATCAGGGAAAAGAACGCATATGGTAATATCTCAACTATTTTAGTTACCGCTGAGGAAGATAAAGATATTGAAACTGCCCGACCCTTTGTTAATGCAGTCTTGAAAAAACCCTATTCCCCAGAAGAACTCGAAACCCAAATATATAAAGCCATGGCTCATAGAGCTCTGGATGAGCTTTAATCTAATCTTTATACCTTTCTGTAAAATTTATGGAAAAAAAACACTCAATATTGCTTGTTGAGGATGCAAACCTTGTTATGCACCAAATAACGAGAATCCTTGAAGACCAGAATTATATTGTCTATCAGGCAAAGAACGGGGCAGAAGGTTTGGAAATTGCTGGAGAAAAAATCCCTGATTTAATCATAACCGACATCATGATGCCAGTCATGGATGGTTTTGAACTCATAAAAAAATTAAAAGCAGATGATAGATTAAAGGAAATACCTGTCATCATACTTTCCTGTCTTGACAATGATGAAGATATTGTTAAAGGTTTTTCACTCGGTGCCTTTCAGTTTATGCACAAACCTGCATCATCTGAAGTGTTAATTGAAAGCATACATTCCTTTCTGGAATACTCCAGCCTTTTACAGGAAAAAAAGAAGCATATCGAACGATTAAACAAAAAGAATGAGGTTAGCCGTATCCTGAACTGGACTGCGGTTTATGCCAATAATGCGAATAATTTCAAAGAGGCTCTTTCTGATATTACAGGGTTCATTTGTATGACATTGAAAATTGATGTCTGTCATGTCTATCTTGTTGAAAATGGTAAAGCAGTGTTTCAGGAAAAGCTTGCCTTATATTCTGATGAAAGTCTTGCTGCTCAGGAAATGAAAAAAGAATATTCTGACTCTTCTGAAAAACTGCATGAATCACCCTTGATTAAAGAAGTTCTTAAAACAAAAAATATTCATATAGTTGATTCTGCGGAAGGTAAGGAAGCTTCTCCGGAAAAGAATAAGGATATTCATTACCAGGTTGCTTTTCCTGTTATCTTCAATAATTCCATTGTTGCTGTTGTGGAATTTATGTCCTCACAAAAGATTGATTCCTGTTTTGGTGAAAAAGATATTTGCCTTGAAAATATTGGTTTACAATTAGGGCAGGTTATGGAAAGGGAAAGTTATAGTCGGGAAATTCTCAAAAAAAATCAGGAACTGAGCGAGTTAAGGGAAAACCTTGTCTCGATGGTAATCCATGACCTTAAAAATCCACTTTCCGTCATCACCGGTACCTTGGAAATCTGGAATTCAATGGATATCTTCAAACAAGATGAAATTCTCGCTATGCAGATGGATATTTGTCAGAAATCATCTGTTATGTTAACTGATATGGTTCATGAGCAGCTACGACTTAAAAAACTGGAGGATGGTAACTATATACCGGAATTTACCGAAGTTGATCTGGTGGCAATTGTTGAGTATATCTATTTTTCCAATAAAGAGCAGTTTGATGAATCCCTTGAGTTTAAATTTAATGCTCAACAGAATTTGCCTCAATTAACCCTCGATGAACATTTAATTCGGAGAACGATACAAAATATGTTCACCAATGCTCTGAAATTCACAACAGAGGGTTTTTTAGAAATTACCGTTAATTATGATGAAAAAAATGAGAAAGTAACAATCATCATAAAGGATACAGGTGCAGGCATCAAACAAGAGGATATTCCCCACCTTTTTGATAGATACTATCAGGCAGAACAAAAACGTAAAGGAACCTCAAGCTACGGCTTAGGGCTTTCCTTCTGTGACTTTGCGGTAAAAGCAATGAAGGGACAGATTGCTGTATCATCTGAAATTGATAAAGGAAGTCAGTTTACTCTTACTATTCCTACAAAAAAAGGAAAAGAATTATGCAAACCTTTTATAAAAATGTAAAAATAGAAGAAAAAGTTGTGATCTTTATCTTTTTTACCCTTAAATAAGGAAAAATGCCAAAAAAAATTCTAATAATCGATGATGAGGAAGCAGTTCGGCAAACAATAGAGAATGCCTTAAAGAAAGCCAATTACGAATTCTTCTTTGCGGAAAATGGTCAGGAAGGTATGAGAGAGTTTTTTAGGGTGACCCCCGATCTCATCATTCTAGATATAAGAATGCCTGTAATGGACGGGTTGGCTTTTCTTGAGGAGATAAAAATTACTCCTGAGGATTTCTTTTCTGTCATTGTTCTGACAGGCCATGGGGATCGTGAGGATATGAAAAAGTGTTTTGACCTTGGGGTAACTTCCTTTGTAAATAAACCTTTCGATATTATTGAACTCAGAGGGTTGGTAAAAAACGCTTTTGCTCTTAAGGATTCTCTTCACTCTCTTTCACTAGAGATTGCTAAGCAGGCAAAAACAAAAAAACAGCTTAAGAAAGAAATAGCACTTAAGGAAATGCATGAATGGGAGAAAAAACAACTCTACCGGAT
>JADGAW010000312.1 GCA_015231815.1 Nitrospinota bacterium | reverse complement strand
GTTCAGTTGAAAATCCGTTCAAAGTTTGTCTTATCAATGATCTCAAGAGGCAATTGGTTTTTATCTCTATTTCTCGGTATCAATAACAATCAGCATCAGATAAAATAAATGGTTTAAACTATACTTTTTCATCAAAAGCTTATGTCGCAAAAATATATTATTCTTGGAGCTGGACCCGCAGGACTTTCTGCAGCATTAAAATTAGCAGAAGCAGGTGAAAAAGTTACGGTTATTGAACTGGAAAACCAAGTTGGCGGGCTTTGTCGAAGCATTCGAAAAAATGGCTACTTTTTTGATCTTGGTGGACACCGTTTTATAACCAAAGACCAAAATATTCAACATTCTCTGGAAGAAATTATGGGGGACGAGTTTGTTGTAAGATCCAGAAAAAGTGTCATCAGGTTAAAAGGCAATTTTTTCAGCTACCCCTTAGACATTAAAAGTGTCATAAAAAATCTTCCTTTAAGCTTTAACATCAAGGCGTTCCTTGATTATTCCCTCACCACCATTAAAAGAAAGTTTTTTCCTCAGGAGGACAAGACCTTTGAAGACTGGGTGGTAAGTCGTTTTGGAAAAACACTTTACGACCTTTATTTTGGTCCATACTCTGAAAAACTCTGGGGTATTCCTCCAAGTGATATTTCTGCCGACTGGGCTTCCCAGAGAATTTCCCTTATTAACCTTTGGGATGCCTTTATAAGAATGTTTGGAAAAACAAAGGATGAACCAAAAACCTATGCTCGAAGGTTCTATTACCCAAGAAGAGGTTGTGGTCAGGTTTTTGAAATGTTGGCGGACAGAATTACTTCACTGGGGGGGGAGATTATTCTTAACGCAAAGGCGAAAGAAATAAAAATGCAAGGTTCTTCAATGGAGGAGATAGTATTTCAAAATGGAAAAGAAGAAAAAAGCATGAAAGCCGATTTCCTTATTTCAACAATTCCTCTACCTGATTTTATGAGGTCAATTACTCCCACTGTAGAAGAAAACCTGTTACAGGTTGCAAAAAGAATGAATTACCGAAGTATTAAATTTCTTAACCTGATGCTTGATAAAGAACAGGTTACCGATAATACCTGGATATATATTCCTGAATCAGAATACCTTTTTTTCAGAATTCAAGAGTGGAGAAATTGGAGTCCGACTGTCGTACCGGAAGGAAAATCAGGTGTTACCCTTGAAATAGCCTGCAATGAAGGAGATGAGGTTTGGAACGCATCCGATGAAGAAATCTTCAAAAAATGTTTAGAAGGCATTGAAAATATTGGACTCTTCAAGAAAGAGGATGTTATTGATTACTTTGTTCTTAATGTAAAACATTGTTACCCGATTTATACCCTTGATTACGCTGAAAAAGTTGAAACACTGGTGAAATATATTAATACTCTGGACAATGCCATTAGTATTGGCAGACAAGGACTCTACCGCTACAACAACATGGATCATTCCATTAAAATGGGTTTTATGACTGCAGAGCATTTTCTGAATGGTTTACCAAAACAGGAAATCTTTGATATCGCCACCGAGAAAAAAATCTTTGACCAATAACTTTTTCGAAAGAGGGAACAGTGAAGGGTGAGGAGTGAGAAGTGAAGAGTAAAAAGTTAAACCTATTGAAAAAAGGTCTTGCGGGAATTATCATAATTCTCTTTTTGTTTACTCTCCTCAATTATTTCAGGGAAAACTCCCCACAAAATAATTTCCCCATTGAAGGCAGCACCGATGTTAATCCCACCTTACTCTATGCTCTTGACACCGCATTGAATTCGGTAAAAAAAGAAGTTGAACATGCTGCCTCAGGAAGCTTTACCATTAACGGGTCTCTTAATACATCAATAAAGGAGGGAATTCTTTACGATGAAGGTTCTACAGAAAACGGACTTTTAGCTTCTCCATATCAATGGATAACCGACAGGTGGTTTGAGGATGAAGAATTATCAAAACCTGTTACAAAAAAAAGCAGCCATTGGCCAATCTACAAAGAGGTTAATATTGCAGGAAAAGAGGTTGTCCTTAGGCTTCCTGAACCTCAATGGACATATAAAGAAGCAGGAAAGTTTTTTTTCCTCAACGTTATGGCTCAGGAAGTTGAGGAAAAAAAGAGCATTACTCTTGATGTAAATATTGATTTCAGAAAAAACCTCCTTGTTTTTCAAACTTTCCGGAAAGAAGGGAACAGAAAGGAGTCAGTTGATAATTTTCTCAATAACAATGTAGTAATAAACCTCAACAAAGGCTATGGTGCTTCGTTAGGGGGAGAAAAAAACAATACCCAAATAAGCGGAATATATACTGGCAACAATAAACTCCTGCAAGTTTGTGTTAACAGAGGTAAAAGTTGGGAGCCTTTTGCTCTCCTAAGATTAAATAAAGAGAACAAAACCTTTATTGTTGGTCCATACGACAAGAAGACCAGTTCGGTTAAAAATGGTTGTATTTGTTCAGAAGAATATGATGGTACATGTTTTTCGAACGAAATTAAAAACAAAATAAATGATTTTAATAACCTTCTCAACGAAGGCTGGAAATATAAAGTTGTTCAGCAACGTAAGGGTCAAAGCTGCCAGAAAAACATTTACCTTAACTCATGTCAACCTTTTCATGAATAATACAGGAATAGTTCTTATTACTCTCCTACTTCTTTTCATCGGACTTCCTGGCTGCCATGAAGCTTGGGAAAGTGATTTAAAAGAAACCGTTGCGGTATTTAATGAGGGAAAAACAGAAGAAGCAGAAAAAGAAATTACTACATTAGTAAAAAAATATCCCAATAATCCTCAACTCTTTTATTTTTCTGCTTATGTACATTTTAAGAATAACAAGTACCAACAGGCACTAGATGATTCAATGCACCTTTTGCAATTAAAGCGTGACTACAATGACGTTGTTGGCGATGTGAAGTTTTCAAACT
>JADGAW010000311.1 GCA_015231815.1 Nitrospinota bacterium | reverse complement strand
AGAATCAACATACATATATGACTTTGCCTGCCGGATTGACAACTCAGAAATTTGTTGCAGCGTGAATTCAATCAAAGCCCGTATTGCATCGCTGTTTAAGAGGATTCCGTTTTCACCCTCTTCAAATATCGTCCCGTTTCTCACATAGTTTGTATGAAATGTTGCCTGAGGCTTCAAGTCTGGATTTAATCCCTGAATGAAGTCCTGAACGGTTTTGGCAATGCCTTCCCCTTCGCCTTCCTTAATTACCATCGCAGGTCGATCAAATTTCTTGTCCAGCGAGATGAATTGCAGTTGTTCAATGCTTATTGAGCCGTAAGAGGTGTATTTCGTATCACCAAAGGTTGTTTTTGAGAAAAAAGTACTACTCTTATCTTCACCTTTTTTGTTCATTTCTTTTTCTTTACCACCAGAACGCCCCATCTGTTCAAAGTTCCCGTTTCCCAATTCATCGACAAAGTCCTCCATTAAAAGGGGGCTTGTACGCTTGCATTGGCTTGACGGAACAACGTAGCCACGAATGAGTCCAGTAACTGAGGCGAGAACCTTTTCCAGATTTTTATCTCCTGCGTAATGGAGGTCAAACGCCTGATCTCGGAAGAGGTGATGACGAATACAGTTCTGGCTTATGTATAAGGGTGTTTCCTTAAAATTAATGTCTGTTGCTTCCTTTTTATATTTATAGCCTGTTTCATCTTTTATCTTTCCCGTTAGGTTGGTGTAACCCCGTAATTTTGGCAACGTGTGGTTGTCAACGGTCTTTCCACCGTCACCCGTTAGGGTTGTCGGACCATTCCAATTCACAACGCCGTGACCGAGCGCCTCGATTTTGAAGTCCACGCTTTTAATTCCTGTAATTTTTTTCATCCTGTTCTCCTTTTTCATTAATAAAATTTTATTCACCTACAATGCTGAGACATAAAAAAGCCCTTTTAAAAAAAACTGCCCTAAGTAAAGAAGCTCGGAGCAAAAAAGCTTGCTTTTTTAGAAGGCGACGGTTCTTCAGCCTTCTGGTTTTTCGTTTCGTAACTTGTTTCCGTTTCAGGAGCTTGAAGCCTGATGATGCGTCGGCTTCGCAAAAGCGAGCGTTTGCACTCCACGTATCAAAGAGTCCCTCCTTTTTGCGTAATAAGGTTATTAATGGAAATTGAGCCAATTGCCTGTTTGCTGCCTATTGCATAGTACATTGCAAAAGGATGTGGCTCGCCTTCAACCTTTTTTAAATCCTCAGGTGTGTAGCTCAGATAAATGGGTGTTTCAGGACTCCGTGCCTCATTCGAGAGCATGAAATCCTTATGAACCTTCTTTACCCTTTTTATACTGTGATGTTTTTTAAACATAAAGGCTCGTAAGTCCTGTTCACTATTTCCATAACCAAGAATTCGCTCTTCCGATTCGGTAAGGTTTGCATCTAAATCTGACTCCTCATACGCATAATTGTTTGGAAACGTTATTTCACCCTTTTCCTGAACATTCGCAATTGCCATTTGTACAAAGAGATTGCTTCCTCGGAGCGAGTTCTTACTGATTTTGACCTTCCCGTCCTTGGGCTTCTTTCTGGCTGGAAAGGAAATAGGTTCAAGAAGATTGACGGTAAGAACGTTTGCGCTCTGTTTTAATGCGTCCTTTAAATCCTGCTCAACAGCATTTCTCCCTTTGTCACTGTCATAGAACTCCTGATACATTTGATATATCTCTGAAAGATTGTGTACGGGATTTTCCAAGATTCTGTCATTGAGAAATTCGTGCCATGCCTTTGCACTTTGCAAACTATGAAGAGAATGAAGAAACTTCGCACATCTGCTTACTTGTTTTCCACCAATTGCCAGAGTTTGCGGAATTACTGTTATGTAGTCATTGACTTCTTTGTTTGTCCCGAAGCGGTCGAGCCGCCCCAGTCGTTGCAACCAATTCTCGGCACTCGTAAACTCGGTAATCATGCGATCACAGGTAATATTCAATGAAGCCTGAACAATTGGTCCTGCCCGTAAGACATCGTATTGTTTCCTTCCGTCACGTTGGAAACTTTCAAATACTCGGTCAAAAATATCTTGTTTATCTGATTTTTTATATCGTCCGTGAAACAAGATGGCATTTTCAGCACTTTGATTCTGAATAAAACTTTTTTGTGCAGTAAGGGCGGTATTACTGATAACAAAGGTGTTTTCTGGTTGCAATTTGTAGAGAGGGTTGCCTTCATCCTTATTCCCTTCATCAATTGTGGTGAATTGAATCCGGTACGTGCTTTGGTTGAAGCTCTCGATTCCTTTTATCTCCTGTCCTTCAATACCCAGAAATTCCTCAACAAAGAAATAATTGGGCGTTGCCGAAACGAGCAAGGCTTTTGCCTTGTTTTTTTGGAGTTTCTTGCATTCAATGAACTCGGCAAAGAGTAAATTAAAGGCTGGCATGTTGATGTACTCGTGATATTCGTCAAAAACCACGTGGGCATTCATGTAGGTAACGAGGGTCGTAACCTTTTTGTGGGTAATGATTGAATTGGAGATTTGATCAATTGTTGTCACGACAATATCGCCGGAGAATTCTTTTCCCTCCGGTGTATCTCGCTCTTTGCCCGATTGATATATTGTCTTGAATTCCCCCGTATTGATTTCAATGCTGGTATTGAAAAGATAGTCAGAACTCGTTAAATCCTTAATTAACCCCTGACAGACCTGTACTCTTGGACAAATCCAGAGAATTTTTCTCGCATTGGTATTCGCTGCCCATTCAAGGGCAATTTTTGTCTTGCCACAGCCAGCAGGTCCATTTAAGACCTTGACAGAGGATTCTTCATCATCTGCTTCCGACAGTTGACGTGCAACCTCTGCCTGCTGGGCATTTCTTTGGCTTTCAGGAAATCGTTGGATAAATCCGTTCAGACAATCCTGAATTTCCTGTTTTAACCCTCG
>JADGAW010000310.1 GCA_015231815.1 Nitrospinota bacterium | reverse complement strand
ATTATACGTGAAAAATGAGCACAAAAAACAATTAAAAAGATGTTGTTGAAAGTTAATTATGTATGTTGCTGTGATTTGTTTGTGAAAAACACTCGCATAAAAACCATTTTTTTTTAATTTATCACAGTTTTACGATAAAAATCAGTTCTCTACTGTTGTAAGGCACTGAAATCAAAATAATTTATTCGATAACCAGCCTATAGAAAGGAGTTAGAGGATACCCTTTTAAAACGTTGATTTCTAGGGCGATTACAGGTTTCTTCACAAACTTATCACAGTTTTTCACACCACAATGTTACAAATGAACAAGTTAAAATAGCTTAGTAAAATTCAGCAATTTAGAACACCAAAGGAGAAGAAGGAATGTTTATTAGGCACGAAAATAAGTATCCCTATTATGTAATTATTATTACCTTTTTTATCTTTTTTCATAAATTTTCCATACCTTTTATTTGGGACGATTTTCCTTTCATTGTAAATAATGAGAGTATTCATTCACTTAACAACCTTTGGAAAGCATTCTATGAAGATATAGCCCTGCTCTATCGTCCTTTACGGCAGGTACTCTTTACCGTAAATTATGCTCTCTTTTCAGAAAACCCTTTTGGGTACCACCTTACTGGTCTGACCTTACATATTTGCATCACATTAATTCTTTATGCTTCTTTAAATATTCTCTTTAACAACAGGCTGGTAAATCTGGCAGCAGTATTAATTTTTGCCGTTCATCCTGTTCATTCTGAGAGAGTTTATCTTATTACCGGCAGCTTCGATCTTCTGGGAGATTTTTTTACCGTACTTGCTTTTTATTTTTATCTTCTCCATAAAAAAAGAAAAAGCGAACGGTTATGGTATATCGCTTTATTTACTTTTCTTCTTGGGCTCTTAAGTTCAGAGGTCGCTATTATTTTTCTTCCTTTAATCGTTGCCTACGATTTTATTTTCACTGAAAAAGGTATTTATAAGGATCGATGCATAAAAGCTTACTTACCTGCACTATTTATTATTTTTGGTTATTTAATTGCCCGTTACCTTACTCTTCATAGTTTCGAGAGGGTTGAGGCTGAGGAGGGATACTTCAATATTCTTTTTTCCATGCCCCATATTTTTTTCCAGTACCTTTACCTTTTATTTTTTCCGATCCATTTAACCGTTTATCGAACTCCCCAGTTACCTGACAACGCTTATTTTTTTTATAACCTGATCTGTCTGTTAGGGATAGCGTTAATATTGTTTCAGGGATTTTACTCAAAAAGAGATAAGGCGTTGAGATTTTCAATTCTTTGGTTTTTTATTTGCCTTATTCCCTTCTCTAATATTGTTAATAGCGGTAATTTAATGGAGGAACGTTACCTTTATCTTCCCTCATTTGCTTTGTCTCTTTTTTTTATTTACCTATCTCGTGTTGTTTTAGTTAAAAGAAAGAAGGTTTTTATTTTCTTTTCCATCGCAGTTTTAGTACTTTTTGCTACTCTAACAATAAACAAAGGTAGTTTTTATCAATCGGAAGAAATTATGTGGCAAAAGAGTATCCGAACCCTCAACTTTCTCTATTCCAATAAATACCGGGAAACAATTAAAAAAAGAGTTCATGCATTGGACATAAATAAACCTCTCCAGAGTAATGAGATTCTGAACAGATTTCAGTCAAAGTCTTTTTATAACGCCGCCAACACTTTGCAAAACAATTCATGTAACGTGAGCATTCCTCTATACATGGTTGCACTGGTCTTGAACTATCAAAATATAGATTCTTGGCACAACCTCTATAACTGTTATGGAGAACTCGGAAGAGTAGATGAGGTAGCAGTTGGGTTAAAAAAATTTATTGAGGCAAAAAACCTTCCTGAAAAGGTGAAGATTAATTCTCTTATGATGCTTACAGATTATTATATAAACACCAATAACCCCGATTGGAAAAAATATTCCCTTGAGCTTATGAAACTGAACCTTGATGTTAACAGAAAGTTTGAGGCGTTAAAAAATGCCGGAATTGGTTTTGTACGTAACAACCAACTTACTTTGGCATTGCACTTTTTTACTCTTGCTGAGGAGGTAAAAGACGACCAATTTGTAAAAAATCGGATAGAACAACTACAGAAGATTCTTCAATGAGTTTTACGACAGAGCTCAAGAAGTTTATGTTTTAGCTCACCCAGAGTTTTAACCCTATGGTAGAGGTCTAAGTTCAAGCCCTCTTTCTTTAAATCCCAACTATTCATTGCAATAACAGGAATACCAGAATTTAATGCGTAAGCAATTTCTGATAAAGTTCCATAATGACCTCCAATGGCAATTACCACTTCGCCATTATTTGCCACAATAATATTCCGGGCATAGCCCATTCCAGTAACAATGGGTATGACAATGTGAAGGTTAGCATCTTTTTTGTCAAGGCTAGGAACAATCCCAATCGTTGTCCCCCCTTCTTCCTGGACTCCTTTAGAAACTGCCTCCATTACCCCCCCAAGTCCTCCACAAAAAACCATACAACCTGAAGAACCAAGGTATCTTCCCAACTGATAGGCAAGCTCGTAATTATCACCTTCCGGATGATTTTCCCCAATAACAGAAACTCTTTTGTTTTTTAATATTCTATTCATAACTACTTTGTATTTTTAACAATATATCTATTATATTCAAAGAAAAATTGTTTGCAATAGGTTTTTCTTCCCTTATTCACATCAACATTGTTGGTGCTTTTTCCAGGTTAAAGCTTTTCTTTAAGGAAATTACCACCCCAATTGAGAAGGGTCATAACATCCTGATCAAGTTTTTCCTGAGGTGTTTCATAGGAGCCTTCCTTTTCTGCATAAATTCTTGCCACCGGCTCTGTCCCGGAAAGCCTGAAACCAATCCAAAAGCCATTATCCAACCAGAATTTATAGCCATCGATGTCTTTTTTCTTTACCACA
>JADGAW010000030.1 GCA_015231815.1 Nitrospinota bacterium | reverse complement strand
AAAGAAGGTCGTTTTGAAGCTTTAGCCTGTGAAATTAATGCCAGAATTACCGGGGCAACATATCCTTCAGTTCTGGCTAAGCGTTTTAAACCTCATGGGGGTTGGCTTATGAGAAATTTAAGGGTTAATAAATTATCTAAAGGTAAAGAACTGCTTTGGGAAATGGAAAAAAAAGGTTTGCTGTATAAAAAGAACTCTTCCCAAGGAGTTTTGCCCATAAACTTTAATCTAAACTCCTCAGGTAAGGTAATTAAAGGTCAGTTTTTGTTTATAGCCTCAAACACTGCTGAATGCTGTAATTTGTTGGAAAGAACCCGAAATTCCTTACCTCTTGAATGGGAATATGACAGGGATTAAATAAAAAGAGTTTTATGCTCTTTGTTTGTGAATTTTTCTTATTTATTACACAACAGAAAATTGTGTTTTATCATGTTCTCTTTGGTTGAGGTAAAATAGTTTATGGTTTTTATTGCACTTTCACTATTAATAGGAAATAATAACGGGAAAATGTATGTCTGAAGAAAATCAAGAAAAGGAAATTGTCGATAAAATTCCTTATAAAAGAGCTTTTATTGAATTTTTTTTACGCTTGTCGGTAATTATCGGCGGAGTTGTTATTTTGCTCATTCCAATATTTCTTCTGTTAATTGCAAAACTAAGAGGACCAGAGTTTTGAAGAAACCTATGATTTAAGGGTAGGGGTTCAACAGGACAATCAATAAAAGTAAGAACAAAATAAAAATATAACTATGTGGAACAACTTTTCATTTAAAACCAAAGCTGGAGTTATTGTTGGGATTATTCTTCTCATTTGCCTTACCTTTATTTATGTCATGAACTTTACCGGAAGGTCGGTTTCTCGTTTTACCGGCGGACTCGTAGAGCATAAGGTAAATTTACCAAACTGTGCAGAGTTTATTGGAGTTATTTTTCAAAAGGATGGTAATTCCACGATAAAGGTTGTTACCTGTAGAGGGTTTGACGGTTATTACTACACAGAGGAGTTTAGGGATATGTCCCCGCTGGAAGGAAGAATTAAATGGATTCCTCCGGAAGATAGTCAGGGGGCTTCATGGATGCAGAAAAGAACATTGTCCCGTTGGCTTGGGACAGAGGTAAAGGTAAAGCTTCCTAAAGATTTTTATGCCTTTGCCGGTCCTGTTTCCACGGTACCTAAAGGAAGCGGCAATGTCAAAAATGTTACGTATTGGACAAAAGAGGGAAACCTTAAAACAAAGGAGTATGTTGATTGGTCAATTTTTGAGGGGGTTATTCAATGGGAGCTTTCTAAAGGGTCAAAGTTGATTAAAAAGGAACATAACGAGTTGTCAGAATAATTAAATAGAGTATTTTTTAATAACCTCTAATTGAATTAAGTTGCTTCACATTACCATCTTAATCATAATGATATGTTTTACTTTTTGCCTCAGTTTTTTTGTCCTTTACAAAGGTAAAACAAATAAATATCCATCAAAAGAGGTTTACCTCTCTTTTTTTGCCCTCGGTATTGTTTTGTCAACGTGGGCAAGTTTTTTTACTCTTTCCCTTTTATCTTCCGATACTTTGTTGTGGGTTAGGTTGACAATGTTGCCTGGAGTTTTAATTCCCACAAGTTTTATTGTTTTTTTTAGGAAACTAACCTCAACTCCAAAACTAAAGAGGGCTGAGGTAACAGTATTAACGATTGTTTCCATAACCTTTATTGCAACGATTCCCACCCCTTATTTAATTGAAAGTGCTTCATTAACAGAAAGCGGTTTAATTTTTAAAGGGGGTATTCTTTATTCATTCAGCGGGCTTTTTTTAATTTTTGGAATGATGTATGGGGTTTACCTTTTAGTGAAAGAATACCGGGAAACAAAGAAGAGACAAATTCAATACCTTATTATTGGAATTATTGTTGTTGCTGTTTCTGGCTGGGCATTTTCCTATGGACTTCCTGCAGTTGGTTTGACACATCTTAGTAAATACAGCCCTTTAGTTATTTCTATTTTCTTTTTGTTTTATGCATACGTTATTACAAAGGAGGAGCTGTTTGATATCAAAATTGAAATCATTAATGTTTTTGCAAGTATTCTTCCAGCGATACTCTGTTTAGTCTCAATGTCTGTTTTTTATGTCTTTCTGAGCAACCTTGATATGTACTCTTATACTCTTGTAATGACAATCATTGCACTCTTCTGGTTATTTGTTGCAGAAAGAACCAGACAGGTTACTCAATCTTATTTGGAAAACAAAATTCTCAATAATAAAGAGTAGCTACTGGTAGAAAATACAGGAAATCCACTCCAATTGCCTGATAACAAACATTGTATTCATGTAAGGAAGGTATCAGCATGATACAATTAACCCCTAAATCTTCAAGAAGAACTTTTTAAGAGCTTAACTTCAAGAAAAGTGAGAATTAAAAAGATTGATTTTCATATTTGCACGCTTTATTGAGCAAGAGGAAGAAAATATTATAAGGAATGTTTAAGATGAATATTAGAGGAGTTACGAAAACTCTTATTCTTGGGACGGTTATAGTCCTTTCATGTACGGTAACAGCCTTCTGTGCAGAAACTGTAGAAGGAAACTTTAAAAAAGGGTTGGCGGCAATTAATAAAAAGAACTATGACGAGGGGGTAAAGTATCTTAGAAAAGCAGCAGAGAAAAGAGATAAACGAGCTTTATATCATCTTGGGTTAATGTATCTTAACGGGACTGGTGTTCAAAAAGATTATCAGGAAGCCTATAGATTATTTAAGCAATCTGCCACACGCGGGCATACAAAAGCACAATTAGAGCTTGGCACTATGCGTTTTAAAGGTCAAGGAACTTCGCAGAGTTTTAGAGGGGCATTAAAATGGTACAAAAAAGCAGCAAAAAAAGGGGATGTTTTAGCACAATATAACCTTGGGCTGATGTATTTCAATGGACAAGGAATCGATCCGAACGACAAGGAAGCTTTTAAATGGTTTAAAAAATCTGCCGAACAAGGATATGCTGCGGCTCAATATAACCTGGGGGTTATGTATAACAACTTGCAGGGAACTCAGGAAAACTATAAAAAAGCTCTCATCTGGTATAAAAAAGCTGCAGAACAAGGAGAAGCATTAGCTCAGTATAATCTTGGATTATTGTATTTAAACGGACAAGGAACTCCTAAGCTTGATAAAGAAGCCTTTAAATGGTTTAAGAAATCAGCAGAACAGGGAAAAACGTTAGCTCAATATAACCTTGGCATAATGTATGGAAAAGGGGAAGGAACTCCACAGGATTATGTATTGTCGTATCACTGGCTGAATATTTCTGCAACAAACGGCAATAAAAAGGCAATTTTAAGCCGGGATATTGTTGCCGGTAAAATGGATCCATCACAAATTGGACAAGCTCAAAATATGTCAAGAGAATGGTTCAAAAAGCATGGGGGCTAATTGTTTTTGTAACGGGTTGAATAAGAACTCCTCATTTGCTTTCTTCAAGAAGCCCACTTTAACTTTTTCTTATTTTTTACACAATCCTGAAGGTAAAGGTTGATAAGACTTTGATAAGGCACACCCGTTTCCTCATAAAGGGGTTACTGGTTAATGATTTTGATACCAAGAAGCTGTGACAGTTTTTTTAAAGTAGTGGCTTGTGGAACTGTTTTTAAATTCTCTATTTTTGAAATAGTTGCTTGCTCAATACCGCTTAAAAGAGATAGCTTTCGTTGAGTCAATCCTTTTTCTTTTCTGACTTTATACAAAATATGTTTTGTTTGCTCTCTCGGAATCTTTCCAGTAATAATCGTGAGAATCGTCTCAATTGTTCTCTCAACCTCTTTTCAAGGTGCTGTTCAGTTGACCTCGGAAGAAACGGATGCCTCAAAGCCGTTTCTGAGAATGAGTCCATAGCTTGTTTCATCAATCGTAATGTTCTATCTCTATTTTTCAGTGAAGCATTTATGAACCAAAACAGTGGTGCTTATTCGTTATAATAAAGTCATTTTGAACTAAGCCATCTCGAAATGCCAACACCTGACCAGTTGCCCCGCTCAAAAGCGGAAATAATCTTTATTTTTTTGTTCCTTCCGGTCGTTGTTGGCTTTTACCTCATTTACAAATATCCCCTCTGGTTTGCCGATGAACTTGATGCATTTTATTTGTTTGGCAAACAACCAGCATTTTGGTATGGTCTAACCTATACAACCCTTGTCTCAGTAACATGCTTATATATTTTAGTGAGGGGGCGAAACGCTTATTCAATAAGAAAAGAACCAGAACCCTTAAATCGCTATCAAAAGGGAAAATTCTCCATGATTCTTTTTTCCCAACTATGTGCTTTTTTTCTTGTTCCCTTTGTAATTATTCCTCTGTCCAGAGGTGTTGATTTTTGGCATGATCTGCCAACTGAGCCGGTTAAATCAGCTCATGTTTATCTCTGGCCCGCCTTTACCTCTTTAGGAACCGCACTCTATGTTTTTGTTCTTATAACTCTTGTGGTATATTTCTTCGGCAAACGCTATTGTTCATGGTTTTGTTCCTGCGGGAACCTTGCAGAAACAGTCGGGGTTACTCCATGGGGAAGAAAGTGGGTTATGAAATATACTCCACGAGGAGAAGGTGCTACAAAGCTTGAAGGTGTCCAAAAAATTATGATGGTTTTAGCCCTTGTAACGGGAGTAATTCTTTTTACCGACCTCATGAAGTTGGCTTCTGTGGAAACAATTGTTGAAAAAAGCCTGTCTTTTCAATATTTCGTAACGGACTTAATTTTTGGCTCTATTATTGGTGTAGGGTCATATCCTTTTTTAGGAACACGAATTTGGTGTAGGTACGGTTGTCCTCTTGCTTCGTGGATGCACTGGCTAGGACCAACAATAAAAACAAAATTCAGGGTTGTAGCAAATGGTCAATGTAAAGGTATTGGCTTATGCACTAAGACCTGTCCAATGGGAATTATGGTGGAAAACTATGCACACAAGGATAAAACACCTATAATGGGAACCTTTGGATTGAAAGAAACTCCCTGTATTGGGTGTGGTGGTTGTATTTCTGCTTGTCCAACCAAAGCACTGAGCTTTAAAAATATCATGAATAAAAATGAATAATAAAGAAATCCTGCTTGTTGAGGGAATTGCCAATTTCAAAGCATTAAAAAATGCCTTTGAACAGGGGGGGTATGCTCTCAGGGTTGTTCCACAGAACAGAGAAAAAATTCAGGAAGCTGCCAGTGAAAAAACGGGGGCGATAATTACTCTTTTCTTTAATAATTTCATTCTGGATCTGGCTAAAAATATACCGCATGTTCCCATTGTTTCATGGTTACCGGATAAGGTAAATACCAAGGCAATACATATCGATGAAACATTAAAATCTCGTTTTTTTGTTTTTTCCTTTGACCCCGATGATGTGGAGGGGTTTAAAAATATTGGACTTCAAGCTTGGGAATTACCCTGTAATTCAGGTTTTGATGGACTTCCTCAGCCGGAAATTGTTGATGGTGATGAAGCAAAGTATGCCTGTGACGTTAGTTTTGTCGGGGAAAGTATTACGATAAAACATAATCCTTACTTTCAGTTTTTGCTTAACTTTTCTAATTTAAACAACCATTTAAATAGTGTTATCGATAAGCAGGTAAGTTTTTTTACGAAAAATAATCTTGAGGAAGAATTTGAAAAGGGAGATTTAAGTAAGTTTTCCCTTCAGTTTCTTTTGGATTATGTTCATATGGTAAATACCCGGCATCTTGATTTTATTCTGGGGTGTGAAGCCTCGAGTCGTTTACGGAAAAGATTAATTAGTCTTTTGCAGGGAGTGAGGGTGAATGTAATCGGTGATGACTTCTGGAAGGAAATAGCAACGGGAACCATTTGCTTTATTCCAGGGGAGAGCTATCGTCAGCAGACCCCAAAGGTTTATAAACTTTCCAAAATTAACCTCAATATTACTCGAACGTTTTTTAGCGGAACAATTCAACGGGTTTACGATATTATTTACAGCGGTGGTTTTTGCTTAACAGATTATCGGGATGACCTAAACCATTGTTTTGAAGTAGGAAAGGAAATTGAAACCTATTCAAATGAAAAAGAATTTGTTGATAAGGTTCATTATTATCTTGAACATGAAAACGAGCGAAAAGATATTATGGAAAGAGGATATAAACGCTTAATGAAAGACCATCGGGTTATTGATAGAATTAAGTTTGTATTGGATAAAATTAACTTTTGATTGTTGAAAAATCGTGTTCATGTACATTGTGAAAATCTTTCCTCCAACAGCTAAATCATTACCATGAAAATACTTCTGCTTCCCTCCAAAACTCCCGGGTATATTGAATGGTTTACCTATACGGGACTTTTCAGGCTTGTCGGAAATAATGCCGTTGATTACCCACGACTTGATCATCTTTGGGAGCAGCCCTGTGAGTCGCCAAACAACTATAGCGTTCAGGGTTGGCTGGGAGGTGAAAAAGATGATGTTGACAGAAATAATATAGAAGAAAAAGTTAAGGAAGATTTCTTTGATTTAATTTTAGTGAGTATCAGGGCTTGGAAGGAATATGCTTCTTTACTTCTGGGGAAGGAAAATTTTTGTATTATTGATGGAGAAGATTCTTCAGCACTTGATATGAGCTTTATCGAAAAGTGCAAGCCGGTTATTTATTTCAAACGGGAGTTGCCCCTTGATTTTTCCCATGCGAACATTCTTCCACTGCCTTTTTCCTTTGAAACACCAACCTTAAAAGAATGTGAGAAAAAACATAAACTCTTTGGACTTTTTAATCAAGCTTCCAGTAAGGAACGGGAACGAATTATAAACGCTCTGCCTGATTATTACTCTGATGTTTTGTGTAATGTTCCCGTGGAAAAACGACTGCTCAGGAATGAATATTATCGGGAGATGCAGGCATCTCAGGTAGCTCTTTCAATTCGGGGAACTGGCTTTGATACCCTACGTTTTTGGGAAGCTTTATCTTTGGGGGTTCCTCTCTTTTCTCAAAGACCCGATATTCAAATCCCCGATATGCCGGAGGAGGGAAAGGAAGCGGTTTATTTTGATGATATCGCTGATTTGCGCTTGAAACTAAACTATTACCTCAATAAGCCTGAGGAACTCGATTCTCTTGGAAGGTCTGGAAGAGAATCATTCATGAACAACCATACATGTGAGAAGAGGGCGCATTATCTCCTCGAAAACTATTTTGAAAAAAGAAAGGCTCAACTCCTCTTTTCCCAAATTTATCAGACGATTCCCCCAAAAGATGCTATTTTCGACTACGACTTTACCAAGGGCATTATTTTTACTGATATTGCAGAGTATATAGAAATATTCAAGGATGTTGAATCGTTTTGGACAGAAATGGCGAAGGAAAAAGATTTGTCATCAACACTTAATGCAGAAGAAGGTGATGTCATCGACTGGAAAACTGCCCTTAAGGGTCACTTTTTCTTTTTGAAGGGTGATTTTTATTCGGCAATTTCCTATTATGAAAAATGTCGGTTAAATACTTTTACACTGGATTTAATACGGGGCATGACCTCCTGCCTTCTCGGTAATGAATTTAAAACCAGCCAACATTGGTGGAGAGCTCAAAAGAAGTTTAATCCTTCTCTCCTGAACGCTTTTATGAAGGAATATATCGGGGTTGATTCACATCCTGAGAGAATTACTCTCTTCCCTGTAATTAAGGGGAGGGGAATTGAAATTGGTTGCGGGGGAAGAAAAACATCGCCTGATGTTATAGGGGTTGATCTTCTGGCAAAATCTCAAAAAGGAGATGTCGGGGTTGTTAAAGGACAGATGTCTGTGGCAGATTACAAATGTTCTGGAGATAATCTTTACTTTTTTGAAGACGAAAGTGTTGATTACATTATTCAGCGTCATAATCTGGAGCATTATCAGGATCCGGTTTTGGCTATGAGTGAATGGTTGCGGGTTTTAAAGCCTGGTGGATTACTGGGCTTTATTGTTCCCAATGACGAAACAGTTGACACCATAAAACTTGATGCAAGCCATAAGCA
Organism: Nitrospinota bacterium; assembly: GCA_015231815.1. Taxonomy (GTDB): domain Bacteria; phylum Nitrospinota_A; class JADGAW01; order JADGAW01; family JADGAW01; genus JADGAW01. Next base: position 7,666 of record JADGAW010000030.1, on the reverse strand, counting down.
TGTCTTTACCCGTAAGAGTTTAAGGAACTTTGTTGCACTCTTTCCCCAATGTGAGATTGTTCACCTTGATGTTTGCCTTGAAGATTGGTCCTTTTTAGCGGTTATTCAAAAAAAGGGAGGAACCCTCTTCAACTATTCTGATGCTTTGAGGAATATAGAATCCTCCCTTGTTATTACTTCTTTTGCTGAGGGAAAACTTGCTCATAAACCAAGTCAGATAAAAATGGGACTGCAAAAAGCCTTTGATATTTCTGTTGATAAGGAACAGGCAGCTTTTGAGGTTATTAATACGCTGGTTGTAAGAGGCATGAGCGATTTTGCCATGGAGTTTATCGGCAAAAACTGCTTTGATTTGAAGAATCTCTGCCTTCTAAAAGGGTTTGTTTACCTTTCTACGGGAAAAGTTGAGTTGGCTGAGGAAATTTTACATAAATATAATGAGGATGTGGAGGAAAGCTATCTCTATCATTACCTGCTTTTTAGTCTGAACCTTCTGGAAAACAATAAAGAAAAAGCATGGGACAATCTTTTTGATTCCCTGCGACTCAATCCCTACCAGCCGGAAGGATTAAAACAGTTTTACGAGCTGAGTCGGGAATTACATTTCATAGAAAAAGCATTGGAAATTTTTCAGCATTTTGGAAGTTTGCCACCAAGGGTAACGGTCATGACCAACTTCATTCATGCGTTACTTTTAATACATATCGACAAACTTTCTGAAGCAGTTCCTCTTTTACAACAGGTATTAATTGATGACCCGGATCATCAAGATGCTCAGACGCTTCTCAAGCGATGCCTTGAACAATAAAATATAATCAATGGGGTCAGACTAATCAATGGGGTCAGACTCGATTGATTTGAAAGGCCTCTGATTTTCTATCCCCTCCCCGTTGTTTCGGCAAGGTCGGTCTGGAGACTAACTTCGCAATTCTTTCATGAAAGGTTGGGCTTCCCAATATCCACGACTTGTTTGTCGAATCCCGTATGTCCTCTATGTCCCGCTCAATAAATTTTTCTGAGAAGAGACTCTGATAATTCTTTTGCCGTTCTTTCTCGTTTGCGGCGAGTTCAAGATAGAGAGGATGCGGGGTGAGCAATGAATTCGGTGTTCCGAAAGCGTTAAAGGAATAACTCGACCACTCATATTCCTCTGGAGTTCCGACCATTTTTGCTCTGACAGGATTCAACTCGATATAGCGATAGCAGGTCAACAGATAACGCTCGGAATCCAATAACGTCGCCTTATATCTTCCCTCCCAGAGAGTTCCGGTACGGTTGTGTTTTCGGTTGAAATACTGGACATAATAACGTCCAACAGATTGCATGACTTTACTGATAGCAGATTCAGTCTCGGGAGTAAGCAATAAATGGACATGGTTCGTCATCAAGACATACGCATGAAGCTTGCAACCGAACCGGACACATGCGTCTCCAAGTTTTTCAAGGTAAAACAGGTAGTCCTCAACATCGGCAAAAAGAACATTGCGGTTGTTGCCTCTTTGAATAACATGCTGGGGATGGTCGGAAAGATAAAAACGCGGTTGTCGAGCCATAATAAAAAAGTTTATTGTTTTGAAGAATTATAGCACAATCAATCGAGTCTGACCCTATCGATTTATCGATTCTATCGATTTAAGCCTTTTTTATCATTGAGCGGTTTATGACAAAGGGGTGTCAGCCTACTGTCCAGTTTTCCAGCTTTAGTCCGTCGATTCTTCGGAAATGCCTTTCGTTGTTGCTAACCAAGGTCAGGTTGTAGGTGAGGGCGGTTGAGGCAATGATGAGGTCAAAGTCATCAAGGGGCGTTCCTTTTTTCTCAAGCTGGGACTTAAGCATTCCGAATATCTCCGATAATTCAGGATTTATTGCCATGACCTCAAGAGAGTTCTCTATGGCTTTTATTTTTGCGATGTTGCTTTCGACTTTTTGAGACTTATGGGCTCCATAGTAAAGTTCCATAAGGGTAATTGCGCTGATCTTTATGGATTCCAGAACACGTTTGTTGAGGTTCTGCCTTACCGCTTCATTTCCTTTGAGGGAATAGATTATCGTGTCAGTGTCAAGAAGGTACATTAGAGACCTTTCGTTAATTTCGTTGAGTTTTTTCTGCCTCTTTTTATTTCTTCCACGATTTCACCTTCAGACCTGATGTCGTTCCAGGAGCCGGAGAGTTCCAATAATGTCTGGGCGGGTGTCTTTGTGCTTTTGATAGTTTTTTCTTTGGTTAAGTACTCCTTGACCAAATAGAGAACTTGCTGACTTACCGAGCGGTTTTCTAATGATGCGAGTTCTTTGATTTGCTGATAAAAGCCTTCATCAATACCCTTGATTTGTAAATTTGCCATTTTTGCCTCCTTTTATGTTTCATGAAATTGTAGTATGGAATCATGAAAAAGTCAATACGAACTCCTTAATTCCTTTACGTTGAGTCAACAAAAGAAAAGTGATGAAGTCCCTGTGATGGGAATGGAGCGAAGGAACTGACATGTCCAAAATAAATGAAGGTCACCGGAAACGGGAGGAACTTTCAATTTATGCAATACGGGTAATTGCAGGGACATGAAGGGCCCTATGAAGCGAGAGTTTCACGTAGGGTTCTGTGGGAGCCTGACAGGGAAGTTCCTCTGGGCCACCCGACAACTTGATTCTTTTTCTTAGATGATAGAAAGGATGGAACTTTCATCGCCAACTTGAAGTTCTATTATCCCTCCATTGCTTTACCCTCCTGACCTCTGTGTTGCACATCAGGTGCGGCTATAAAATAAAGTTGCCTGATGTGATCATTGTCGCCACAGCCCTTGAGAAAAAGACATCGCTTTTTTCCGCAGATAAAACTTTGCATTCCATTAACATCGTGAGAATAATCACCTTTTAAAAAAGCTCAACAATAGGGCATAATCGATTGCTCCTGTTGTTCATGAAGAAGAACGTTTTATCCTGAATTCGGCAAAAAAATTAGAAGGATATAAATAAATCTTTATCCTTATCTAATTTTCCAAACTTATACTACAATATCCAACTTTAAAACGATGATTATGAATGTATAGCGAATCATCTATAATTAACTAATCCGTCTTTGTCGATTGTAGTAAGTTAATTTCAATCGAGTCTGACCCTATTGATTCCTATTGATTCCTATTGATTCTATTGATTACAATAAAGTTGTACGGTGATGGTAGAATATTTTTAATTATGTAGTTGCTGCCAAATAGTGCAGAATAATAGTTTCCTGCAATGAATGCCAGTTATAATCTAAAGGAAATTAACCATGAGAGCATGACTGATAAATCCAGACAATACAAACCAACAACGGTAAGAAGACTTGATACTCTCTCTGGAGGTCAATGCGCTGCTCCAAACTGCTCGAAGCCATTAATCGCACGTGATGGAGAAACGCTTCTCAGCAAGATTGCACATATTGAAGGAGCCAGCCCGAAAGGGCCACGATATAACCATTCTATGGATGTTGATGAACGAAGGCATTACAACAACCTGATTCTTCTTTGTGATGAATGTCATAGCATGATTGACAACAAGGAAAATGAGGACAAATATCCCGTTGAATTGCTTCAGGAATGGAAGAAGAGTCATGAAAGCATGCGTCTCCATCAACTAAGCTCTAACCCCTCCATATTAAAACTTGCCATCAGCGCAATTGCCGATACTGCTTTTGAAGAAGATGATCAAAACAAGGAAGTATTGGATACCTTTAAGATTGAAGATAAAATTAAGCATAACGCAGTAAAAAGAAATAAATATTTAATAGAGGAATATAAGGTCTACCACACTAAAATTAATGGAATTTATGCCGAACTGGAAAATCAGGGTTCCTTCAAAAAAGAAAAGCTTCTGCGAATTATCAGACATCTTTATTTGAAGACCAAAGGAGCTTATGTTGCTGATGCCACGAATCCATTAGCGATAATTCAGGAAAGAGCTGACGATATATTTGAAGACATTGAAAATGCCTTGCAGGAAGTTCTTGATAAGAATGAAGCTCGCTTTTCAGAAGAAACGATTTTTGCGTTGCCAATCATCATGGTTGACGCTTTTATGAGATGTAAGATACTCGAACAACCCCCAAGAAAATGATTCTCGGAAAAGATATTCAACCGGAAAGAAAGCTCTACTACCTTGGTGCAATTGTGCTGGAAATCATACGAAATGCGCCCGAAAAAAAACTGCGCTTTTTCGATATATTTCAGGAATTAAAACAACAGGAGAACATCTCTATGAACCTGTTCTCCTTGACCCTCGATTGGCTTTTTCTGCTTGGGGCAATTAACAACAATGAAGACGGCATCGAAATATGTTCCTGAAAAAACTGCTGATTGAAAACAATACAACCACCATTAGGGAAATTCTCTTTGAAAAAGGCATTAACCTTATTGTTGATGAAACCAAAACGGAAGATAGGAAAGAGTCTGGCAACAATGTCGGCAAAACGACGGTCTTGAGACTTATTGATTTCTGTCTTGGTGGTGACGGGAAAAACATCTATGAAGACACTGAATATAAAAAACAAGGAAATACAAACGTAAAAAGTTTTCTGCAAGAGAATAACATTGTCATTACTCTTCTTCTCAAGGAGGATTTGGAAGAGGCATCCTCTGATGAAGTGCTCATTAGAAGAAATTTCCTCACATATGGCGATAAAATTCAGGAAATTAACGGGGTTTCATATGGCAACCCTGACTTTCGTAAGGAACTGAAAAAACTCATTTTTCATTCCACCTCGCCCAAGCCAACGATTCGTCAGATTATTGCAAAGAATATTCGCGATGAAAAGAACAGGTTGCAAAATACCACGAGAGTTCTGCACCCAACAACAAGCAATGATGAATACGAAGCTCTCTACCTCTTCTGGTTGGGAATCGACTTAGACAATTCAGAGAGAAAACAACGGCTATTGGGTCAGAGAAAAGTTGAGGAGGGGCTTCAAAAAAGACTTCATACAGAGAGCAACCTCTCCCAGATAGAGCAGTCGTTAATCGTCTTAAATAGAATGATTGATGAACTCACCCGTAAGAAAGACAGCTTTAACCTCAACAAGGACTTTGAAAAAGAACTGGAGTCCTTGAATAAAATTAAGGGCGAGGTAAATTCCCGTTCAACACTACTCAGCCGGTTGGAATTAAGGAGGGAATTAATTATTGAGAGCAAAAATGATCTGGAAAGCGAAGTCTCCAATATCAATACCCAACAAATAAAAAACCTTTATAACGAAGCAAAGTCCCTTATTCCGGAATTACAGAAATCATTTGAAGAAACGTTGACCTTTCATAACCAAATGGTTGGGGAGAAAGTAAAGTTCATCACTCAGGAACTGCCAGAACTCGAAGCAGAGTTAAGCGCAACCAAACGGAAACTGAACGAACTCTTGGCTACCGAGAAAAGTCTTACGGAGAAATTGCAAAAAAGCGGGGCAATAGATGAATTGCAAAAAATCATTTCAGAGCTGAACAAAAGCTTTGAGAAAAAAGGCGCACTTGAGGAGCAAAAGAAGCTCTGGGAAACCACCCACAATAAGCTTAAGAACATCAATGATGAAATCAAGGACATTGATGACGGCATCAACTCGAAGGATGAACTGATTCAAAAAAGAATTGCCACCTTTAACAGCTATTTTTCAGATATTTCCAACCGTCTTTATGGGGAGCAGTTCATCCTGAGTTCTGACAAAAATGAGAAGGGATACGAACTTAATATCAGCAGTATCGGCGGTAATTTGGGAACGGGCAAGAAAAAGGGTCAGATGGCTTCCTTCGACTTGGCTTACATTCAGTTTGCCGACTCCATTGATTTTCCATGCCTCCACTTCATTCTGCAAGATCAAATCGAAAACGTCCACGATAACCAAATCAACAGTCTCTTGACAGAAATTGTCAGCGGAATAAACTGCCAATACATCCTACCCGTTCTCAGGGACAAACTACCGAAGGACATTGACGTAAGACAATACGAAGTACTGTCACTTTCACAAACAGACAAACTCTTTCGGTTTGAATGAGTGCAACTTGCAAAGGGTAACGCCCCTTTTCTTTCTTTTCTTTAGAAACGATTAACTTTTAGAAAATAGTGAGCGTCACTGCCTTTCATTGATTATTTAATGTGTATCCGACCCCGATTATTAGTCTGACCCTATCGATTATTTCATCAGGGACAGAAATAAAAAATTTCATAAAAAGTCCGACGATGGCTACAATCTTTACCTAAATGAAACACTGAAAAACCCTTGACAATATGTGGATGTCCATATAAGACCCCAAATGCTCAAATGCTATGCAAATGCCCCCCCCCCCAATGCCAAATTCGTCAAGCAACCAGCGACAATTTTGCCTTAAGAGATAATCGATTTCAGGAAGAAGTGAGTCTTGCGTTGGGGAGAAGAGTGGTTGCAGGAAAAGCTGGGAGACCATCCAGCAGAGAAAAGCAGTAGTAATCGTCGTCTGTCCCCGATTACTGCCCCAAAAGGTCTTTTTTTAATTTTAACAATTAAGTAATCGAAAAAAATAGATATAAGAAAAGTCTGGATAAACTAAAAAAATACTAACCTATTAACACTTTATTATTTTCATCATGTGGTATTTCTGAATAATGAATTTCAGTCGATTTTGAATTATCAGGATTAATTAGAACTTCAATCTTCTTTGGTTTATCTTTGTTATTATTAATTATCACTTTTAAGTTATTTTCAATATCCCTAAAGTTATTTGTAAGGGATTTATTTTTAATTTCTTCTACTACACAATTTTTAAAGTTTTCTAAATGGTTGAAATGTTCATTGTTAGATTTAATCTCTGCTGAAATTTCTTTTGAAACTATCCGCCTTAATTCATTATCAATCATTTCTTGAACTTCATTAAGAATTTTTTCTAACCTAGCACTGACACGTTGAATAACTTTATTAAGTATTTCACTTTGAAGTATTTCATCATCAAAATAGATAGGTGCAGTTTTGCCATATGGCTCATCAATGAACCCAAGAGATTTATAGTTATTTGATAAGAAAGCTGAAACCCAGGTTTGAACTTCATCTGTTATCATTTTTGGATCATTTACTGTTCCTCTACAGTATTTCAACTTTGACACAAGTTCAATGTCTTTCATGTGTATCACACTGCCTTTACCAATTTGATTATTATTCTGGTTGCAGAAACAAGCACTTCCTGGAAAAGGTTTAATTTGCTCTTTACAGGCAATACAACAAGCATCAAGAAAACAATAATTCATAAAGCTCCTAAAGATAATGTTTAATCACAGATTGGGAAAGCCAGTTTAAGAGAAAAACTAACATATATGGTCTGGTGAAGTCTCCGAGTTTATTTAAGATGCAAAGAATAATCGTTGCTTAACATTTTTGCTACCTCTTCTATTTCTTTTGCATTTATACATGGAGCATTTAAAGATAAATTTGCCGCAGCCATGAAATCACCTTCCTTCATTGTGACATATGGTTTATCGAGGACATCGCCGGAGAGTAGAGCACATATATCTTTTCCTTCAAAATAATTTAAAAAGAAGTGACGATATATACCTTCTCCAACAATTTCAGAACTAATACTGAGATTATCTCTATGAAAAATAAATTCTGCGTGAGGAAGTTGATAAGAACATTCTTTTTTATCAACAAGTTTTAGATGCAAGTTTGGTTTATGACCGATAA
>JADGAW010000309.1 GCA_015231815.1 Nitrospinota bacterium | reverse complement strand
TGCTGAGATATTTAAGGACGCCATTGTCAGTAAGGTCCCAGAAATCAAAGATATAAGCCTTTCCTACATGGATGATTTAATAAAAACTGACATTGGAAATTATTTAACAAACATCGAAAAAATTAATATACGGAGGGTTTATCTCAAAGACCTAACCTCCAAGGATAAAAGGATAGTTGAGTCCGCTATGCTAAATGTTGGAAACCTCATTAATGAATATGATGACCTTGAGCCTATCTTTTATCGGACTGAACTTTTAAAAGCTTTCCAAATCTTTCAGTACGAAAAAGGGAAAAAGCATGACATGACAGAGAGGAATATCCTGATTGCAATGTGGTATTGGCCTCCTTCTTTCATGAAAATGGTTCCATGGGCAATTACTGTTGCTGCAAGGGATGGAGTTGATTCTCAAATATGGAGAGCTGCAATTAAATTTCTCGCAAGAACAAATATCCCTCCGGCAATTGATGAAATTAACCGTCAAATCAGACAGGAAACCGACCCCTACAAGAAAGCATTTCTTGAAGACGCCCTAAAGTTTAAGGGTGTAATTCCCCTCAGTCTTGATAGTTCAGAAATAAAGCTTGAGATGATACTTAAGGAAAGAGAAAGAGCCCAACAGGTTAAAGACAAGTTAGGGAAAAAGGAAGAAAAGCAATAATTTTCTTAATCCTTAAGTTTTTCATTTAAAAAACTCCTCCAGCAGATCGGAATGGTGCGAGAAAAATGGTGCAAATATAAAAATTGTGTTTGTTTTTTCTCAAATACTATATAATCCAAAATTCAACAATTTAATGGATTATATTTGCTTTCGGGGATTTGTTCGCTACCATTGAAAGGTATCATTGATTGCAAAAATGCATTACACATTTTTAAGGAGGATTTCTTATGTTAAAAGATTTGTATAAACCTGTTATTACAGTTTTTTTCGTTATATTCCTTTCCGGTACCCCTTTTGCTCATGCTGAAACGTGGAACGAGAACTTTAACCCGCCACGGATATTCCAAACGATGCAGGATGTTAATTTTCGTTCATGTGCTGACAGCAAATGCGGACGGATGGGAGCCGTTAAAAGAGGACAGCAAATCAAGGTAACAAGAATGGTAAAAGGATGGTATGAAGTTCCTTTGGCAAATGGTTCCTATGGGTATATTTATAAAAAATTTCTTAAGCAGGTTTCATCCAGCGCACCCAGGCAGCCACAAGCCCCAACAAACTCCAGAGCAATAAATTGGGGTAAACCAATATCTTGCTTTACCGGTTCCATCAATTATTCCGGTGCCAATATGAGGGATGGATATATCAATATTTATGGCGCAGGCGGAAAAGCCCGTATCTTGTATCAGACTTCATATAATGAAGAGCGTGAACCGCAGCATGAGTACATAGGAAGTTTCCTTGGTGAAGGAGATGTTAAGGCAAACGGAAAAAACGGTTCCATTCAAATTCAACGATCCCATACAAGCAACGACATTAATGTTATGTGTGACAAATGTGATTTCGATGGGGAAACCATGAGCCAGACTGATTGCTAGCGAAAACTAAAATGAAATTATCCGCCTAATGTCACTGAGTTTCTATAAAGCCTTCATCACTTGAATCAAGAATTTCTCCATCACCCCAGACGACTTCTTTTATAGGAGCGCACCCCATACCATTTTTCTTTGCTTTGGCGCAATCAGGCGGGTAGGATCCGTCAAAGGGAAGGTTTTTACCGATCATGCGAAAAGTAACCGTTCCTCCTCTGACCATCACCGTTCCCGCTTCAACTGCTGCAGAAAATGCAACTTTGTTTCCTGCGATATCTACTATCCGCAAGTCACGCATATCTGGACTTGTTCCATCTACAATCACAAGATATTTTCCTGTGTTATCAACCCCAAGGTAATCGGAACCTATCTCGTCATCAACAAAGCCGTCAAGTTTAATTGTGCAGGGAATTTCTTCTGCTTCCGAACGATATGTTTCAGTAATGGTAAAAGCGTTCTTCAAGTTATCGATTCCCTTATAGCTTTTTCCATTTAATACAAAAGCTGCTGTGTCGTTCGAACACCCTGCTTGCTGTGCCAGAGGCTGCTGCTGGGTTGTTTGCTTTGCTCCGCCACCGCAGGCTGCGACCATTTGTTGGTAATATCCGTTAAAACCATTTAAATCTATTTTCGCCGAGCTTTTTCCCTCGAAATCAACTCTTTTGCTTTTTCCTGAAATCATCAAGGTCTTGCCGTTACTCAAATCATTGAGAAAGTCAGATTTATCACCCATCAGCTCAATTTCGCAACTGTATCGTTCCGGAGTCAGACATGCTGCCTGAAACTCTTTACCGTCGGCGGAAAAAACAACTTGGTCGCTCTCGTTAAGTCCTGTTTTTCCCCAATAACTGAATGTAATTTTTGGTCCTGAGCTGTTGCCATTTTTTTGGTCAATGTAGAGACCGTAATTTCCATCATTTCCAAAACGGACAAGACAATCTGAAGAAAAGAAATTCCAACCACCACTTACCGTGAAGGTATCCGCTTGACTTACTGCTTTTTGAACTTTTGCCAAATTGTCAAGAACGAAATCACGACCATTATTTTCGGCGACAGCGGAGCCGGCGTAAAACATATTATGCGTTGCAATTGATCCACAAAGTAACAGTGTAGCTGTGATAAAGCGACGATATGACATGTTTCCTCCTATTAATAATAATTGAATGTATATGAAAACGAGATAGATTCTCTTTTATCAATCCTGTTAACTACCTTGTTTGTAAGGTGAATGTGTATTTTGATTTCCTGTTTTTATATATCTTTCCGTACAAAGTGGTTCCATTCCCCAATATTTTTGAAATTATAATCATAATGAGATAATTTCTCCAAGGAAAAGCAGGAATGAATAGGTTTAATGAATGTCAGCTTAACAAGGGTATTAACCTT